>NZ_JAUBOX010000038.1:0-70425 GCF_036700445.1 Microcoleus sp. T3_B1 | reverse complement strand
TTCAAGCGATTAGTAGTAAACAGTTGAAGAAAGGAATTATTAAACTTTCGGGTACTGAACTTTTAATCAAAACCAAACTCAATCCCAACCAGATTTGTCAAGTTAGACTGGTTCCGAAATGTGATTCCTATGTAATTGAGGTGATTTATGATGAAGCGGAGTCTACCCTTGGCAATGCCAACTCTGTAGCTAGTATTGATTTAGGACTGGATAATTTAGTGGCGTTAACTTCAAATCAGCCGGGATTTATCCCTTTGTTGATTAACGGGCGACCATTAAAATCGATTAACCAGTTCTACAACAAACGCAAATCCCGATTACAATCCCAGTTAAAAGGGAATCGCAAAACGTCACCCCGGATGAGCGCGCTTAACTCGTTGTCGCCATCAAAAAGTTGATAATTACTTGCATCATGCTAGTCGCGTGATTGTTGACCATTTGGTAGTGAACCAAATTGGAACGCTGGTAATCGGCAAAAATGCACAGTGGAAAACCGATATCAATCTAGGTAAACAAACCAACCAAAATTTTGTCAGTATTCCTCACTCTCGATTAATTGAGATGTTAGAATACAAAGCTCGCTTGGTGGGAATTAAAGTAATTGTGCAGGAAGAATCCTACACATCGCGGGCCAACTTCGTGGGTCTAGACCCAATCCCTGTCTACGGGAAAACAGAAAAAGAGCCGATGTTTACTGGTAAGCGGATCAAGCGAGGTTTGTACAAAACATCGACTGGTCAGTTAATTAATTCTGATATCAACGCTTCGTACAACATCCTCAGAAAAGCAATCCCAAATGCCTTCAGCTTTCTTGATAGGGAGCTGCGTAGTTGGGCCAATGCGGGTCAATCCGCTCAAAGTAAAAGTGAAGGGGGAGGGACTTGAAGCCTCCCATGCCTATAAATGACTATACTTTTACCACCTATTAATCAAGTGAACTTACCCTCAAAAACTAGGTGGAACCCAAAAAACGATCGCGGACGCGGGTACTGGACAGGAAAAATTATTATTCCCATGCCAGCCGAAACGATTTCAGGACTTTTCGTATTTACTCATAAATTAATTAGGGTTATCTAACCCGCCCTAATCTTCTACCTCTATAGCAATCCTACATCATTTGTGAATTTATTACTCCCGATCGAGCGGGTTCGGGGAGGGTTGGGGTGGGGTAAAAAAAATACGACTCATTTAAGATTACTCTATATTAGAAAAACCTCGTAAAAAACTTACTTTATAATGTGATAAATTCTGGGGAAAATCTCCCTATCTGTTAGCGAAATAATCAGCCAAGTGCGGAGGCCAATAAAATTTACAGGCATAGAAAATAACTGTAAAAAAATATTATTGGTCAGACTTTTCGGTTGAGATCGAAAGGTCGGTGAAAATAGCTGGCAGCCGAATGGTAAAGGTAGAACCTTTGTCCACCTCGCTGAATGCGGTAATGTCTCCGCCCATCATTTCGCAGAATTTCTTAGTAATCGTCAGCCCCAAACCAGTGCCGCCGTACTTCTTAGTAGTTGAGGAATCGGCTTGGGTGAAAGGCTCAAAGATTTTGGCTAACTGTTCGGGACTCATGCCAATGCCGGTATCTTTGACCGTAAAAATGATCCAATCTTGAGCGGAAGATAAGAGAGACAAGCTATTTTCAGCTTTGCCACCTCCTCTATACGCTCCAAGTTTTTTGCCTTTCTTTGCAGAGTCGGCGGGGGTTTCGACGGATCGGGTAACGGCGAAGGTAATCGCGCCGGAGCAAGTAAATTTCGCGGCATTGCTGAGGATGTTGAGCAGAGACTGCCGGAGTTTAGTCAAGTCGGTCTGCATCGATCCAATATCATCGGGGCATTGTATTTCTACAATATTGCTATTTTTGTCTGCCATCGGCGCGATCGTGGCAACTACTTCCTCAACCAGAGTTGAAATGGTGAAGGTTTCGAGGTGGAAGTCTATGCGGCCTGCTTCAATTTTGGTCAAGTCGAGAATATCTTTAATCAGGTCTAGTAGGTGCTTGCCGGCCGTGTTAATTCTCTGGAGGTCGTCTATGAACTCTTCGGCACCAAGGTCTCGGGCGTCTTCTTGCAGGATCTCGCTGTAGCCGATGATGGCGTTGAGGGGGGTTCTGAGTTCGTGACTCATGTTGGCGAGAAAAATGCTTTTGGATCTATTTGCAGCTTCGGCGGCTAATGCGGCCCGGCGGAATTCTTCGGAACGCAAGCGTTCGGTGATGTCGGTAGTCATGATTAAAACGCACTGAGTGCTGCCGAGGTGGATGAGTTCCACTGACAGCAGCCAGTCGCGCACTTCGCCGGCTTTGGTGCGAATTTTGATTTCTTGGTTGCTGATCGAATTTTGTGATTGCAAAATCTGGGCGAGTCGCCCCCCGTCTTCTGAATTGACAAACATTCCTAAGTCGCTGGGAGTGCGGCCGAGAAATTCGTGCCGCAGCCAACCTAATGAGCGCAAAAAGCTTTCGTTGGCATCGAGGAAGCATCCATCTGTGAGGGTGCAGATGCTGATCCCGACTGGGGAGGCGTGAAAGGCCTTGGAAAATCTTTCTTCTGAAGAACGCAGGGCGGCTTCGGCTTGCTTTCTGTCTGTGATGTCTTGGACGGTGCTGGTGATGTAGAGGGAGGTGACGGCGGCTTGTTCGTAGACTGTGCGGTTGCTACCGTCGGGGAGTATGAGCCTGTAGTCGATGCTGTAAGGCTGTTGCTGAAATAAAGCGGCTTCGATCGAGGTTTTGACTAATTCTCTGTCTTCAGGGTGCACGTATTCCAAGAAGGCTTCCAGGCTGGGTTCAAAAGTTCCTGGTTGCTGTCCCAGGATGCGGTAAATTTCCTCTGACCACCGCAATTGCTGGGCGTTGCGGTCTAAGTCCCAGTTGCCTAGCTGGGCGATGCGTTGGGCGTTAGCGAGGCTGGCTTCGCTGGCGCGCAGGGAGGCTTCTGCTTGGTGGCGTTCGGCGACGGTGGCAGCTAAGACTAAGCCGGTGACGGCGATGACGGCGATGAAGGCTTGCAGGGATAACAGCGCTTGCGGGATACTGCTGGCGTGTTTCAGGAAGGGGCCGCTGCCTCGGGCTATACCCCAGATGGCGAAGCCACAGAGGATGAAGTTGGAGAGGGCGGTGTAGCGCTGACCGAATCGAAAGGCAGCCCAAACTACTAGGGGAAATGGTAAGTATTCGAGGGGATAGCGGGCGTAGGCGGCGCGGGTGCGGGAGCAAAAGACGAGCCAGCCGACTGCTAGTAGCAGCAGCAGCCAAATCGCTCGTTCAGCTATCTGTTGGCGATGGGTGGGGACTTTGGGCAATTGTTGCCACGTCAGTAGTAGCGGGGCGACGAGCAAAATTCCCATAGCGTCTCCCACCCACCAAGTCCCCCAAATCGTGCCAAAATCGCTCCAGCTAGATAAACCGGTCAGGCAGACGACGATGCTGCCGATGGTGGAGTTGATTAGGGTAGAGCTCAAGGCTGCTAGTCCGACTATTCCTAAAACGTCTTTGAGCCGATCGAGCCTAGCGCTAAAGTTAATGCCCTGGAGTAGATAAGTTCCCGTCCACGCTTGCAGGGTTCTGGCGCCTGCCGAGATCAATGCCGTGCCGATGTTGGCCGACGGTACGCTCATGCTGAACAGGAAGCCTCCGATCGCGATTCCCGGCCACAGTTGCCGCCCAAACAGCAGCAGGGCGACTTGGGCAATTCCTGCTGCTGGCCACATCGGGTAAATTTCTGAACTGAGGGTGAGGGTGGAAATGGCGAATTCCGACGCCCAATAGTAGACCAGGGCGATCGCGCCTACTGCGAGGAAGTACCGCCAGGGATGTCCTTTGATTGCGTTAAGGAACTTTGTCTGCATTGTCGTTTGGGGAAAAGGTGGACGGTGGTTGGGGTCTCAGGATGTGGCACGGGACAGGCACAGGGTAGAGAAAATGTTTCTATTAGGTGATGGTAGGTCATGAGTGGTAGGTACTGGGAGAAGCTTGTGAGCTAAATTTTTGTGGTGCCGTTGAGGGATCGGTTTTTTTGTTCGATCAAATCTGCCCATGAATTTCGGGAGTATCGCTTTTTTGTAAATATATCTCTAATGGCTAAGCAATTGGTTTGTAAATTTTTGGTTTTTGTTAAAAATTTATTACCGAGCGACAGCGGCTGTCTTTTTGTGTCGGGCGATCGTAACTCAATTCACCCTAACATTTTGCACTGTACTCAATAATACCTAAAATACCTAAAATACCTAAAATACCAATAACAGCGACGTAAAATCTCTGCTTTTAGGTAAGTCTGGGGCAAGAAACACGGTTTCTGATTAGAAGTGCAGGTGGTAGTGATTTTCACTAGATTTTTAACCCATTAATCGAGGCTTCAAGTCTTTCGCTCGAATACAGTGAAAGCGGATAATTTACAGCAATAAAAAATATTTTTTATTGTCTATTTCTTTTTGGCTGTTGCAATATCTAAGGTTAGTGTCAAACGCTCTTGAGATTCTTTAAGGGCGTCTTGGGGGTTGCGGCCCAGAAGGGTTGCCTCTATGGCGCGACCGAGGTTTTCTGACAGGCGGGAGTAACCTGATATAATGGGTCGCGCTCTGGCTGAGTTCATTTGTTCTAAAAATACTCGCAAAATAGGGTTTTTTTCCACAAAGCTTTGATAAGCTTGGCTCTGTCTCGATTTTAAGTTAATGGGTAAGTAACCTGTTCCCAATGCCCATGCTGTTTGGAATTCTTCACCTATAACGTATTCTAAGAATACTAGGGCTGCTCGCTCTCGTTCTGGCGAGGTTTTCATTAAAAATAGGTTTTCACCCCCTACGACGGCTGCGGGGCGTTTGAGGATGGGTAAAGGCATTGCTGCGTAGTCGATCGCACTTTGCTGCAACTGTGCTAGCGTCCACGGCCCGGTGATTTGCATAGCGACTTTCCCGGCGATGAAATTGTCGAGTTCGTAACCGCGTTCGGGTGCTGACAATATTGCTGAACCTTCTTTTAACAAGTCGCTCCACAATTCTAAGGCGGCGTGAGAACCGGGATTATCTATTTGGGGTACAGGACTTTGAGGTATTTCGCCTTTGAGTTCGCCGCCTGCGCTGAACATGAATGGCAGCCAGGTAAATACTGTCCATTCTCCTTTGCCTAGGGGGAGCACTATGCCGTGTTGGTCTGTGCGGCCGTCTCCGTTGGTATCTCGCGTGAGCGATCGGGCTACTTGCTTTAATTGGGCCCAATTGTGCGGCACTTCTTTGATTCCTGCTGCTGCAAATAAGCTGGGACGGTAAAATATGGCGACGTTATTTGTGCCTAGGGGAACTGACCAAGTGTGTCCGCCAAGTTCCATTGACTCGAAGAGGGCCGGGTCGATTTCGGCTTTCCGGGGCGATTTGTCGAGCCAGTTTTCTAAGGGTTCAATTGCGTCGAGTTCTGCTAGTTTTCCTGCAATTGAGGGGCCATTCCACAGCACATCCGGCGGTGCATTTCCAACTATTGCTGTGAGTATTTTTGGTAGTTGTTGGTCGGGCTGACCGATGTAAACTGGTTTGATCTGGATGTTGGGATGCGTTTTGTTGAATTGGTCTGTGAGGGTTTGAAATACGTCGCGATTTGGCGGAGGATTGATGCCGTGCCACAGTGTGAGTTCGATGGGTTCGCCGCTTTTTGAGGCTGGGGTTGTGCTGTTTTGACAGCCGCTTAATATTAGCAAACTTAAAGCTAGGAAAATGCAGGCTGCACGTTTGGTTTGCAGTCGATAGCGGTTTTCAAGTGAGTAGGTACACGGCAGTCCCAATGCGTGACCAATTAAGACCCAAACCCATAATAAATCTCGCTTGTCGTCGAGTATATATCCCCCTAAATCCCCCTTGAAAATGGGGACTTTGAGAATATTTCTTGTCCCTCCCTTAGTAGGGGCGGTGCCCCCGTGCCCGCCCTTGGTCAGGGGGGATCTAGACTTCGATACAAACAATAGATACGGTCGGTTTAACGTTAATTTGTCACCTTTTGGCAGTGCCTTGTTCCTACTGTATTTCAGAGAATTTAAAAATGCTGCGGTCGCATTGTGTAGCTGTCGGTAAATTGCTGTGGCGAATTGAGATAAAATCATTTTCAATAAAAGTGGATAATTACAGAGTAAAACGAGCTAAATCTCGAAAATCTGCTGGTAGCTGATTTCTCTCTCCATCCGAGGTGTTGTGAAACAAAACGGTGAAAGCTCCTGCTCCTAGTCTATCTTGCGGCCACATCCGATCGCAAGGAATTTCTGTCACGTGCGATCGATATTTTTCTAAATGAGGAACAATGACTGGCCCAAATTCGGGGAATTTGCTTAACAGCCATTCGCTGACTTGTTCATTTTCTGCCGTGGAATAAGTGCAGGTCATGTATGCAAGATAACCTTGGGGCGCTACAATTTTAGCAGAATTGGCTAAAATTCTTTTTTGGCGGTTGGCATTGCTGTTGATGGTGACATGATGAAAGCAGCCTGGTGCTTTGTCTCCTTTTGCTAAGAGTGATTGACCAGTACAAGGAGCATCCACTATTACTAAATTAGCCGTTTGTGGCATCTTTTCGGCAAGTATTTTTGAATCGGCGTTGGCGGCGGCGGATGGTTGAATTTGGCAGCGTCTTAAATTAGATATCAGCATTCCCATGCGTTTGCCTATGACTTCGTTGCACAAGAGCAATTCTGGCTTTAATGTTTTCCAGGCAAAGACACTTTTGCGTCCGGGCGGCGCACATATCTAAGATTAGTTTGATTGGCTGCGGTATTGTTAACAATGTGGAGGAGGCGAAGATTGAGGAAAAGTCGAGACAGTAAGCTGTTGTGCATTTAAATAGAATGTCAAAAAACAATCTAATTCTTGTGGGGTGGGCCTAAGAGCCAGCCCTGAATATGCAATTTAAATGCGTGACAGCTTAGTAATGTCCGGCTTGATGTAAGGAATGTTTTCCCGGTTGGGATTCTAAGGCTAGTCTAGCTACAAATTCCGGCTGCCAAGAAACGGGAATTTCGAGATTAAATGGGTTTCCTGTTGGTTTTGGTTGCAGCCACAAGATAGCAGGATTAAAAGTGTGGGGATTGGTGACGGCATGAATAAACTTTTCTTGTTCGGCGGTGTCGGCAAATAAGCTGCGGCTGAGTTTCAGCAGGAGATTCGACGGGCTTTCCATGCTCTGACAGATATGATAAGATTGAGATGAACACTAAAAACTGTAAATCCCATGATAATTCCTAGTGTAGAACAGTTAGATTTAACTTTGGAAGAATGGATGCAAAATCCTCCTGACGGGACGGAGTGGGCGGACGGTAAAGTTATAGTCAAACATCCTGTAGAATTTGTAAATGGAGAAGTAGTGGGGAAACCAGGAATGACTGCAAAAACTCGCCGCATTCAATCAAAGCTAGATTATTACTGGAGAAGTTACATGATCTCAAGCGGCCAAGGGGGCGAGGTTTATGTGGAAGTTACTTGTCAAACTATGAAAAAAGGGCGGATACCCGATGTATCTTATATTACTCCTGAACTGTTGGCGCAAGTTGGGGAGTTTTCTGTTTTGCCCCAGAGTTTTCCGCTGCTAGCTGAGATTGTTTCGCCTAGCGATTTTGCTGATGATGTTTTTGCTAATAAGGCACAGGAGTATTTAGAATCGGGATGTTTGGAAGTTTGGCTGCTGTTTCCTAAGAGTAGTTGGGTGTTAGTAATTACTCAAAGTCAGGTGGTTTTGTTCAAGCCGGGTGAGGTGGCGACAACTCAGGTTGTTTTGGCAGGATTTAGGGTGGCGGTGGATGAATTAATGGCGTAGTTTTGTTGTTATTATTATTGTACTGTACGAAATAAGTAAAAATTTATGAAAATTGTATTTTTTGGCACTCCCGATTTTGCTGTTCCTACTTTATCCAGTTTGCTGAGTCACCCAGAATTTGAGGTTGTGGGTGTGGTGACTCAGCCGGACAAACGTCGGGGAAGAGGGAATCAATTGATGCCTTCACCTGTAAAAGATGTGGCTTTAAATCACAGTCTCCCGGTTTGGCAGCCGCGCCGAATTAAGAAGGATGCGGAAACGCTTGCTAAGTTGCAGGAAGCGGAGGCGGATGTGTTTGTGGTGGTGGCTTACGGCCAAATTCTGTCTCAAGAAATTCTGGATATTCCTAGTTTGGCTTGCGTTAACGTTCACGGTTCAATTTTGCCGAAGTATCGCGGTGCCGCGCCGATTCAGCGCTGTCTTTTTGACGGGGAAAAGACAACAGGAATTACTACTATGCTGATGGATGCGGGGATGGATACTGGGGCGATGCTGTTGAAGGCTTTTGCTGGTATTTCGCTGTTGGATAATGCTGATTCTTTGGCGGATAGGTTGGCGGAAGTTGGGGCGGATTTGTTGGTGGAAACTTTGGTAAAATTGAGAGACGATAAGGTTAAAGCTGTTGTTCAAGATGATGCTGAGGCGACTTATGCGCCGATGATTAAGAGTGCGGATTATGTCCTGAATTGGTCGAAAAGTGCGATCGCCCTTCACAATCAAGTTAGGGGCTTTTTCCCGGATTGCACGACGACTTTTCGCGGCAATTCTCTGAAGGTGATAGCTACTGTACCCGTCGGGCCGGAATATTGGCTGCAAATGCCAGCGGATTTGAGAGTTTTGGAACGCGAATGGCCTGTTTTAGCCCAGTTGTCGGGCGCAAATGGGGAAGTTGTCAAGGTTGTGAAGGGGTTGGGGGCGATCGTCCAAACCGCTGATGGTTTGTTATTGTTGCGGGAGGTGCAGTTGGCGGGGAAAAAGGTGCAGTCTGGGGCGGATTTTGCCAATGGAACTCGGTTGGCGGTGGGTGAGATTTTTGGGAGTTAAATAGTATATTTAGGGCGGGCAAGATGCCCCCACTACAATATTTGACAGCCAAATCATTTTGTAATTAGATGCGCGATTCTTGACTAAAATTCAACCAAAACTTCCTCCGCACCGCCCAACAAACCCTGCGCCGCTTCCAACATACTCTCCGCAACATCTTTCAAATCTTCGCGACTTGCCAGATAAGTTTTCAAAGCTTCTAAGGGTTCTATACTATTATTAGCATTCAATTCTGGCAACCGGGGTCTCGCTAACTGACTGACTAATTCCGGTTGAATTGTGTAGCTATGCGCTTCGCCCAGAAGTGCGTGCAATTCTCCGTTGTCGATTAAATCTAATTGTTCCGATCGCAATTGGTAAATTAATCTCACAACCGCATCTTGGATTTCCTTCTTGCCAATAGCTTTAACTAACTCGGCTTGCGGGTTTTCCGATTCTGCCACATTCACTTTAATAGTCTGAAACACCCGCACTGGCAAAGTGCAAAATTCCCACTCTGCTTTCCCCCGTTCCAAATTAACTAACACAAAACCTTTATCTTCTTTCTCTTCGCTAAAATCAACTCGTTCGATACTTCCGGGGTAAATTACGGGCGGATTGTTGGAAGCATTGAGATTTTGGTGTTTGTGAACGTGGCCGAGAGCAACGTAATCAAAACAAGGGCGAGTTAGCATGGAAACGGGTATGTTAAAACCTTTGCCAACTGCTAAAAAACGTTCGGCGCCCAGACTGGCTTTATCTGCCATTAAGTGCGCTAAAAGTACGGTTGGTATGTCGGGGTTGAGGCGGCGAATTTCGCCTTCCATTGCGATCGTCAGTTTTTCGGTTAATAATTGGTTAACATCGCCCATAGACAGGCTTTCAGTCTCGGAACGTGTCATTAAGGTCGATCGAGTCAACCAAGGCAATGTTACCACCTGTACGGGCCCGCTGCGGGTTTGAATCAGGTGAGTGTCCAGGCGATCGCCTACAATAAACTTAGGTATTCCCAAAGTCCGATATATCCCCAAACTCGCGCCGCCTTGTCCCTGAGAATGTTGGTCGTGATTTCCTACCAACAAAACCGTCGGAATTTGCGCGTCAACCAAGCGGCTGAATTGGCGAGCAAAAGCCTCTTTAACAAACGGTGGAGGCGTCGAATCCGGGAAAGCATCGCCGCCGAATATGACTAAATCTACGGGTTCAGAAATTGCTCTATCCATACATTTACTCAGCGTCGCCGCGAAGTCTTCCAGCCGCGTATTTAAACCTGTTTCGGGATTAATCCGGCCGTGGGAAAAGCCGCTGCCCATGTGAATGTCTGAAAGGTGTAAGATTTTAATCATTTAAGCACGGTGGTGTTGTAGTAGACGTAACAGAAGAGTACACATCAAAAACCTGCTCAAAGTGTGGACAGGTCCATACTAAATTAGGCGGGTCTAAAGTCTTTAAATGTCCAGAGTGCGGACACACTCTGGACAGAGACAAAAACGGTGCTTTCAATATTTTGTTGAAAGCTTGGAGAGATACCTCCTTGATAGGAGAGCTTGCTGCTTTCTCTATCTTGCCATACACGGTTATTCCTGGCGAGCGTCCGGGATTTACCGGGTTAAATGTATCTGTCTAGTTGAATGGAAACTGGTTCTGGTGCTAATGCTTCCGGCCCAGGTGGCGTTGCAGTTGGCAATGCAGTTTCCTGTGTTGGTTGTGTGGGTGGTGTTTCCCCTATTAGTGATGCTGTGGGTGTTGTTGCGAGCGATACAACGAATGGTGGTGCTTGCACACCTGTTTTTATCTGTGTTAGCTTATTACTTAGAAGGGAATATGTGTCAACGATTACCGTCCGTGGTCGTTGTTCGAGAATGAGGAGCAGTTGAATGCTTCTGATTCGGGGCCGATGGTTGTTCTGGTTAAGCCATCCACTCCAGCAAAACGGAAAGCTTCAACAAAATTTACTTTTGAGGGTTTTCCAGTTCCAAGTTTTGGGGCGTTAATAACAAATTTATCGACAATCGCTAAAAATCGAGTCTAGCCTAAATTGCGTCTGGTTTCAGTTAGTTTCGACCAACTGACGATGCCGGCTCCTTTGCAACGCAGAGAGCTTTGGATTTACTGAAGGTTTCCCTAATATTGTAGTTATCTATTGGGCGAGGGCGTTAGCCCTATTGCCCGACTGATGGGGTTTTTGCTTGGATGCGATCGACCAATTGAGGAAAGTTCCGCACTAAAAGTTGAGACTATTTCAACTTGGTGACTGCTTTCGGGAAAGCAACGCTTACGCATCACACCAGGAAGCATACGCGAGCTCGCTTTCTATTTAGCTACCCTTAAACAACGAAACTCTACCTTACATCTTGCACCAGTCGAATAATCTCACATTCCATCTGCCCTGCTTGACAACAGGGGTGAAAACCCAAAGTTAATTTCTGGCTTCTCTGACTGAGGTGAAACTTCCTAATTGGTGCATTGTCTTACTTAGAGGCATCCAGCACAGCCATGATTTTTCCATTCAAAGCACGTTTGAAGAGCCAGAAGAATTCACCAAAAATGGTGCTGCCGTTAATTAACCAACATTGGTTGGTGCGGATCGTCCTGCGCTCTATTTTCTACTTCCGCCAAGATTTATGGCTGATAGTCACACTCTTGCTTTTAATCGGGGCATCGGTGCTTTTCAACCTTCTCAACGCCTGGCCGATCGCGATTCTAGTCGATACGGTTTTGTCACCAACTCCGAAATCCAACTGGATTCATACACTGTTTCTTGCCCCGTTCGGTGAAAGGACGCTGAACCGAATTTTCGGAATGGCGTTCGTCGCGATGATTATTAGAATCCTGAGCGATACCGTCTTCATGCTCCGTAGGATGTTGAACTACCGCATCCAGTACAACGGAACCTTGCGCGTTCGTACCGAACTCTACGACAAAATGCAGGCACTGAGTCTTGGTTGGCACGGCGAGCGATCGCAGGGTGACGCAATCTATCGGTTGAGCTACGACAGTCTTGGCCCGTGGGGGGTAATCGATACGCTCATCGGCTCCACGGCCGCATCGGTGACGCTGACGGCGATGATCTGGATCATGTTGTCGCGCCACGTCCTCCTCACCGTGTTTGCGCTTTCGTTCACTCCGCTTCTAATACTGGCGAATTGGTACTTCGAGGGAAGGATTAGGAGTCGAGCCCTGGAGTCGAAGCAGACCGATGCGGTGATGACCTCAACCATGCAGCAAGCTATAGAGTTGATCGGGCTAATCCAGTCCTTCGGTCGAGAAGCAACGGAGTCGCGGCGCTTCGGGCAGGCGGTCGAACGCAGCGTCAAGGCCTCCATGCGGCTCAATTGGCAAGAAAACCTCTATCCGCTAGCGGTTCAGGTAGTCTTTGCCCTGGGAAGCGGGGTAATCTTAGGCTACGGCGGATATCTAGTTTATCGCGACCAGTTCTTGCGTCCGGTACAGGGCGGCGTGACCATTGGCGATCTGCTCGTATTCATGGCGTACCTGGGGCAGTTCTGGGACCCGATAGGTTGGGTGTTGGGGTTCACGACCAAGATCCAGACGTTTGTAGCTTCATGCGATCGCGTCTTTACGGTTCTTGACGAGCCTCTCGCCATCAAAGACGCGCCTGACGCGCAATCGCTTCCCGTCTATCCCCGCACACTAGCATTTGCCGACGTGAGCTTTGAGTACAACGCTGGGCAACCCGTTTTACGGAACATCAGCGCTAGTATCGAGCCCGGTCAGATGGTAGCATTTTTGGGCCCTAGCGGGACGGGAAAGAGTACGCTGCTCAATCTTTTGCCGCGCTTCTACGACCCGACATCGGGCAGCGTCCTTCTCGACGGCTTTGACCTCCGCACCCTTAAGATTGCCGATGTCCGCAAACACATGGCGCTCGTCTCGCAAGGCAGCCCGCTTTTCCCCGGAACGATCTCCGAGAATATCGCCTACGGTCGCCCGGATGCGAGGCTCTCCGATATTCGGGAGGCGGCGGTTGAATCTGGGGCAGCCGAGTTCATCGAAACCTTGCCGGATCAGTATGATACCTCGATCGCTGAGGGCGGTCAAAACCTATCGGGGGGACAGCGACAGCGCCTAGCTATCGCGCGGGCACTCGTCACTAAGGCTCCCATACTCATCCTCGACGAACCCACGAATGCGCTGGACTTGAAGCACGAGCAGTGGGTATTAGAGACTTTGCAACGTCTACGTCGCAACAGAACCATCATCTTGGTCACGCACCGACTCGAAACTGCAGTAGACTGCGATCGGATTTTTGTGATGCAGGAGGGCGAGATTAAGGAGTCTGGCACCCACGGCGAACTCCTTACCCAGCAGGGGTTCTATTACCGAATGTTGGGCTACAACCCAGTCAGGTCAATAGGGCTTACTGATAAACCCTGCATCGAGTAGGAGTACGACATGGCGAACTTATTTCTTATCCTTTTGCTTCAATTGGTTGCCTGTCTGCCTAGTAAATTATCTTTTGGGTTAGTAGTGATGACTTCAGCCCTCCTTTAGCTTCGGCAGAAAAACTAAAGTCTTTACTAAGAACTAGGTTTAAGGTTTTTGTCCAAGTACAGACGAGAGGAGATTACTACTAAAAATATTGTTTCATACATCACAATACCATGCCGGGTACTTTTTGATAAACTTGTGCGATCTGGCAGCGAAAATCTATACTCATTAACTCTAACTCATCTCCTTGTCGGTAAATCTGAGAAACCCAATTTCCCTCAGCATTAAGCCGAAAACACTCAATTTTAATCTCAGATTGAGTGATGAGTACGTATTCTTGCAAACTCGGAGAAGTTTGGTAATCGGCAAATTTATCGCCTCTGTCGAAAGCTGCTGTTGAGGGCGACAATACCTCAACTACTAAAGATGGATATAAAATGAAATCTTCCGTAGTTGAGGTATCCCTTTCGTCGCAAGTCACCGCTACATCAGGATAGTAATAGCAATTTGCCTCTTCCAGTCGGACTTTTATATCTGATGAAAGAACTAAGCAGGAACTCTCGCGGAGATGATTGTTAAGCAAACTTGCTAAATTTACTGAAATAACAATATGAGGTTTTTTTGCCCCTGTCATTGCATAAACCTGTCCGCGTCTGTATTCGTGTTTGATCGGGCTTACTCGCTCGCCTTCTAGGTAATCTTCTGGGGAGATGTAGAAATTATTTTTGCTGATAACCATTGATTTTTACTCCGCTGATTTTATCTGATCCTATGTGTTGGAACTCACATATTTTGGGAAGGAAACGGCAGTGCCGTTTCCCTACAAATTTAACAAAACTCCAGAAATCGTGCGTGCCATAATTTGCCACTTTCCGTCAAACCCTGCGATCGCACTTTAATTTTGACATTTTTGGGGTTAGCCTCGTAGAGTCGGGCAATTTCCTGCATTTCCTCCCCGCTAAACCCGGTTCCCACTGTTCCTACTGGCACTAATTTGCCATCAATTTCTTGCGCTACTTTGACGGCGCTAAACGGCCTCCCCGCTACTTTTGTCGCCGTCAAACCCACAATAAACAAATCGTGTTCTTGACAGTATTTAGTTCTCACCATCGGATATTTTTTCACATCTTTTCCGCCGACATAGTGACAGTTGTGCAACACCCAAACTTCGCCTTCTTTGTTTTCAGATTCCTGCTGATTTGCCAGGACGAGTTTTTCGGCGGTGGTGCGAAATGTCGGTACAACTTCAAAGGCTGGGGATAAATTCGCCAGCATTTCGCCAACTTCAACTCCCGCTGCAATTCGTTCGGATTCTGCCACGGAAGTTAAATCATTGCCTTTGAAAAACAAACTTTTAAAAATGGCATAAATTGCGCTGGGCTGGATTGTCGGAAAACCGCTTTCAATATTAACTGTAGCAGCTTGTGCGCCGGTGCGGTGTTCGCTGCCCGTACAGCTTTTGTAATACAGTTCGCCGTCTAAAACAAAGGTGCCAATTTTAGCGGCTGTGTCGATTAATGTGCGATCGATCTCAATCGATGCTTGTTGCCGGAGGTTAGTCGATCGCGATTGGTAGTATACTTTATCTGGCGTCGCAATGACCACTACTCGATTGCCGTCGCGTTTTGGCTGTCCCCAATAATCGGGATTTTCGATGTAATAAGAACGTTCACTCGGCGCGTCAACCGGCTGCATGGTGACAATCCTTCCCGGCTGCAAATGCGGTGGCAATTCGGGAACTACGGGGTCATTAACAGTCTCTATTCTGGCAGCGGTAGTTGATTTTGCAGCCGCAGCAAGATTGGTGCTAGATTTGTTTGGAGTATTGAGGGCGATCGGCTTTTCTCCGGTTTCTAATTCAAACGCTCTTTTCCAAAAGCCGATCGCCATTTCCGGGTATCCTTCCGACTCGGCGCAGAGTGCAAAACCAATAACTTTTGCCGTACCGATGCCGCGCCCGTAATCAGCCAAATACTGCACGGCCCCCGCTTCTCCCATCAAGTGCAATCCTCGCGTAACGATGCGATTGTTCCAGCGTTCTCGAATGTCGGCGCTAATTTTTTTAGCTGCTTTTCGCTTGGCTTCTGCGTATTCGGTGCAGTCCATACTGCCTCCTTTATGTAGGGCTATTGATATACTATACTAAAGATTGATTTATTAGTCAAGGTTAATTTGACAATTAGGTAGTGTGAATAAATTTAACTCTTTCATTTGTGAACTAGATTTATTTTTTAACCGCAGAGGCGCAGAGGGCACAGAGGAAGAGAAGAAAGAGAGGGATGGGGTGTAGTGTTTTGATTGTCAAACGCGGTAATCTGTTCGCTGCCAATGCTAAGATAACTTCGATCGCGCATTGCGACCAATAAAGCCCTGAGTTGTGTCTTACTCGCGTTGAGTTCGCCAACTGCCGATCGCAGGTTTGATAATTTAAGATCGAGTTTAATCTTACTGTTATGATGCGATTGATTTTGTACAGCAAACCCGGATGCCACTTGTGCGAAGGGTTGCAAGAAAAACTCGAACAGATTGAAAGCCTCAATTTTCAACTCGAAGTCCGAGATATTACCGAACGCGATGACTGGTTTCAAGCTTATCAGTACGAAGTTCCTGTTTTGTTTAAAGTGCAGCCCCAACCAACAAATTCTGCTGGCGAGGCTGCATTCTCCGCTGAAGAACTGTTACCCCGCCCTTCTCCCCGCTGTAGTGTCGTCCAATTGGAGCAAATGTTACAGAAATATTTGCAAATCGATCCGTCACAATAATACGATTTACTCAGATGTTGCACCCTTGTCAAGAACGGGCTCTCCGGCCCGTTCCACAAACAATGAGTTTTCTTGTGGAACAGGCATCTTGCCTGTTCCTAAACAAGTAATTGAATGGTGCAAAATGTGAGATTTACCCAAAAACTCAGGTTTTAATCCTGACATCGGGGTACTCGGTGTGCAGCTTACTCTAGGCAGATAGATTTTACATCGCGCACCAAAAAAAATTAGGCTTTGCACCGCCCACAGCAAAAACCTGTAGAGAGTGGCTCAAAAATCGGTTCCGCCAGTCATATTCAAGACATTCAAGCGAGGAGTTTTTCAGATGAAATTGAGAGAATTATTAGCAGCAGTTCCCAGCATTTCCTTTGACGCCAAACATCCCGCCCTCGATGCCGAAGTCAAGGGTTTATCCACTAATTCCCACGCTTGTCAGGCGGGCGATTTGTTTTTGGGAATGCCGGGAACTCGGGTTGATGGGGGAGATTTTTGGCAAAGTGCGATCGAATCTGGTGCACTTGCCGCCATAATTTCCACCCAAGCAGCCGAGAAGACACCTTCCCAACCCCCCCTTGCTAAGGGGGGGCTAGAAGAGGTTCCCTGCGTCATCGCAGCAGCGGATATGGCTCAAGTTTGCGGTCAAATAGCAACTGCTTTTTACGGCAATCCAGCTAGCAAATTAAAACTTGTCGGCGTTACCGGGACTAACGGCAAAACTACAACAACTCATTTAATCGAATTTTTGCTTAATGAAATGCAGTTGCCGACGGCGATTTTCGGCACGCTTTATACTCGCTGGCCGGGATTCCAAAAAACTGCACTTTACACCACACCTTTTGCAGTTGACCTGCAAAAGCAATTAGCAGAAGCTGTAGCAGCCGGATGCAAACACGGCGTGATGGAAGTCAGTTCCCACGCTTTAGCGCAGCAGCGAGTTTTAGGGTGTAATTTTGACGTTGCTGTCTTTACAAATTTGACTCAAGACCATCTCGATTATCACCGCGATATGGAGGATTATTTTGAGGCTAAGTCGCTTTTATTTGGTTCCGATTACCTCAAAAATCGCGCTGTAATTAATATTGACGATCCCTACGGGCAGCGGATAGTTGAAAGTTTAAAGTCCGACCGAGTTTGGAGTTATAGCACTGTTCTGAAAACGGCAGATTTGTATGCTTTTGATTTGGAGTATCAGCCCAATGGAGTTAAGGGAATGCTGCACACTCCGAAGGGCGAAACGGCTTTTGTTTTGCCTTTAGTCGGTCAGTTCAATTTATCAAATATGTTGGCTGCTGTTGGTGCTGCTTTAGAATTGGGTTTAGATTTGTCCGCAATTGTGGAGAAATTATCTCAGTTTTCGGGAGTTCCGGGACGGATGGAACGGGTGCAAATTAGTCCCGACCAAGATATTAGCGTTATTGTGGATTACGCGCACACTCCAGACAGTTTGGAGAACTTGTTGAAGGCGTCGCGGCCGTTTATTCCGGGTCAGATGATTTGCGTGTTTGGCTGCGGTGGCGATCGCGATCGCACTAAGCGGCCGATCATGGGTAAAATTGTGGCAGAATTAGCCGATTTAACTGTTGTTACTTCCGACAATCCGCGCACTGAAAATCCCGATCGCATTTTGGAGGATGTTTTAGCAGGAATTCCCGCCGCAGTAAAGCCGATGGTTTTGTGCGATCGCGCCGCTGCAATTCGCACTGCTATTATGGACGCTAAACCCGGAGATGGCGTGCTGATTGCAGGAAAGGGACACGAAGATTATCAAATTTTGGGTACAGAAAAAGTCCATTTTGACGATCGAGAACAAGCGCGAGATGCCTTGAAAGCCAGAATGAATTCGGTTAACTGACTTCGGTTAACTGTTAACGGTTAACCGAATCCGGTTAACCGTTAACGGTTAGCTGTTCGCGCGCTGCGAAATTTGTTATATTTTTAAGTATTAATACCAAGGAAGAATCTGATTTGCACTAGATTGTAAGAGTAAATCAAATATTTATCTAAAAAATAATTATTGCTATGATAGAATTAACTGGCTATCAAATTCTCGCTCGAATTTATTCAGGCACTCGCACCCTAGTTTATCGCGGAATTCGCCTCTCGGACCAAAAACCGGTCGCCATCAAAGTCTTGCGAAACGAGTATCCCAGCTTCAGCGAACTCTTGCATTTTCGCAATCAATACACGATCGCCAAAAACCTGAATTTGCCCGGAATCATCCAAACCTACAGCTTGGAGCCCTACCGCAACGGCTATGCGCTGATTGTGGAAGACTTCGGGGGAATTTCTCTGAAGGAATGGACGGGGAAAGGAAAAGCCGTGCAATCTCTGGTTGATTTTTTCCAAATTGCGATCGATCTAAGCAATACATTAGATATACTTTACCGCCACCGCATCATTCACAAAGACATTAAACCCGCCAATATTTTAATAAATCCTGAGACTAAACAAGTCAAACTCATTGACTTTAGTATTGCATCTTTGCTGCCGCGAGAAACTCAAATGCTGATGAGTCCCAACGTGATCGAAGGAACACTCAGCTACTTATCTCCCGAACAAACAGGAAGAATGAATCGCGGCCTTGACTACCGCACAGATTTTTATTCATTAGGTATAACTTTTTACGAATTGCTGACAGGAAAATTGCCATTTCAATCCAGCGATCCGATGGAATTGATCCACTGCCATATTGCCCAGCACCCACCATCTGTACGTGAAATTAATCCCGAAATACCCATTGTCCTCTCGGAAATTGTCAGCAAATTGATTGCCAAGAATGCCGAATGTCGCTATCAGAGTGCATTAGGGCTGAAAGCAGATTTAAAAAAATGTTTGCAACAACTCAATGATACAGGTAAAATTGAGAGTTTTGCCATTGGGCGACGAGATTTTTGCGATCGCTTTATCATACCCGAAAAACTCTACGGCAGAGCAACCGAAGTCGCTGCATTATTAGCAGCATTCGAGCGAATAGCAAACCCCTCTAAATCTCGTTCCCCACAAGAGCCTGGGAACGAGAGAAACCAGGGAAAAGAAGACTCACGCCTTACTAAGGGCGGCTGGGCGGACTCGAACTTATCCCGCAGCCAAATGATGCTAGTTGCCGGATTTTCCGGCATTGGGAAAACCGCTGTAGTCAATGAAATTCACAAACCCATAGTTCGGCAACGCGGTTATTTTATCAAAGGCAAATACGACCAATTTCAACGCAACATTCCCTTTAGTGCTTTTGTGCAAGCCTTCCGAGATTTAATGGATCAATTACTCTCAGAAAGCGACGCTCAGCTAGAACGATGGCAAAGGAAAATTATCAAGGCTCTTGGCGAAAACGGTCAAGTTATTGTAGAAGTAATTCCTGAATTGGAACGAATTATTGGGAAACAACAGCCTGTCTCTGAACTTTCGGGAAGTGCCGCCGAAAATCGTTTCAATTTACTATTTAAAAAATTTATCTCGGTTTTTGCTACAAAAGAACATCCCTTAGTGATTTTTTTGGATGATTTGCAATGGTCAGATTCAGCATCTCTGAAGCTTTTGCAAGTGTTGATGAGTGAAAAAGATAGTCAGAATTTGCTGGTAATTGGGGCATATCGAGATAACGAAGTATCTCCGGCTCATCCATTTATGTTGGCAGTAGCAGAGATGGAAAAATCCCAAGTAACGGTAAATACTATTACCTTGGAACCTCTGAGTCAAACGGATATTAACGATTTGATAGCAGATACGCTCTCGTGCGAGATCCCTCTTGCTCAGCCATTAACCGAGTTAGTTTATCAAAAAACCAAAGGCAATCCATTTTTTGCCACGCAATTTCTCAGGGCGCTACAGGAAGATGGGCTGATTGCGTTTGATCCCACCCCCCTTTCATGCCCCCTTACGGAGGGGGGAGAGAGGGGGGTAACATCCCCCGTTATCAGGGGAGGACACAGGGGGGTAACAGGGGGGTGGCAGTGCGATATCGCCAAAGTCAAAGCCCTAACTATCACCGATGATGTAGTGGAGT
This sequence comes from Microcoleus sp. T3_B1, assembly GCF_036700445.1. Taxonomy (NCBI): domain Bacteria; kingdom Bacillati; phylum Cyanobacteriota; class Cyanophyceae; order Oscillatoriales; family Microcoleaceae; genus Microcoleus; species Microcoleus sp. T3_B1. The sequence continues at coordinate 50,393 of NZ_JAUBOX010000038.1, read as the reverse complement.
TTATGGCGGTGCAATTGCAGAAATTGCCGCCAAAAACTCAGGATGTGCTGAAGTTGGCTGCGTGCATTGGAGCGCAGTTTGATTTGAATACATTGGCGGTAGTCAGCGAGAAGTCGCCGGAAGAAACTGCTGCCGATTTATGGAAATCCTTGCAAGAAGGATTCATCTTACCAACCAGTGAAATTTACAAGTTTTATATAGGGAAAGAAGAGGGGAAAAGCACCCCCAACGTGCCAAATACCGCCGCTCAATTACCTCACTACAAATTTCTCCACGATCGGGTTCAGCAAGCTGCTTATTCATTAATTCCCGCTCACCAAAAGCAAGCAACCCATCTCAAAATTGGACAGTTACTTCTTCCGAATTTCTCCGAGGTTGAAAGAGGAGAAGAGGTGTTCGATATTATTAATCACTTTATCATTGGCTCGGAGCTAATAACGCAGCAAGAAGAACGAACCAAGCTTGCTAAGATTAGCCTCTTTGCAGGGCAGAGAGCTAAACTCTCAACTGCTTATGAATCGGCGACTAAATATCTCGCTTTCGGTTTAACTTTTCTACCAGCTAATAAATGGGAGTCGGCTTATAAATTAACATTTACGATGTATCTAGAAAGCCTTGAGGCTGAATTTTTAGCAGGTCATTTTGAGGAAGCTGAAAATTTGATAAAAATCGCATTTAGTTATGCCAACTCAAGTCTTGAGCGAGCCAAAATTATTGCGATTCAGCTAACTCATTATCAAAATAATGCCCTGTATCAAAAGGCGATTCAGGTAGGAATTGAAGGGCTGACACTGTTAGGCTTAGAACTGGCGATTATGCCAAACGAAGCAGAGTTAGAAGAGATGGCTCTGGAAGTTAAAAAAACCTTAAATCAGCGCCAAGTTGCAGGACTAATCGACGCACCACTCATTGTCGATGAAGAACGCCAGATGCAGATCAAACTGCTAATGAACATGGTACCGCCCACTTACCTGACTAATCAGGAGTTGTTAGTGTTGGTTGTTTTACACATGACCAATCTCTGTTTGCAATACGGGAATACAAATGTGGCGGGTTTTGTTTATGTTTGGTATGGAACAATTCTCTGCCAACGCTTTCAAGACTATGAAGTGGGCTATGAGTTTGGACTTTTAGGGTTGAAGGTGAATGAAAAATTTCATAACACCAGCCTGAATGGCAAAATTTATATGTCCTTCGGCAACTTTATCAACCATTGGCGCAAGCACGTCAGTTCCAATCTTGTTCTGCAACAAGCTGCTTATCAGGGGGCAATGGAGGTAGGTGATTTTTCTTGGTGTCATCACAGTGCTCTGTTCAGTTTCTGGCAGCAGGCGATCGTCTCAAGCGATATTCACAGTTTGCTGGCTCGACATGAAAAGTACATCAGCTTTGCGGAACGGACTGAGATTACGACAGCATTTGCCCTAATTCTTCAGTGCAAGCTCCTAGAGAACTTGCAAGGGCTAACGATAGGAAAGTATAGCCTTAGCTCTGAAACATTTGATGAAGAGTCGGCGCTAGCAACATTCAATGAAATTGGCTATGGCTATGGCAGTAGCACTTACTATTTCGCTAAAGCATTTTTGTTTTTTACCTATGGTGAGTATGCTAAAGCTTATGAAATGTTAGTAGCGGCGGCCGACTTTTCTAATGCACTATATGGACAATTTCAACGTGTTGTGCATTGTTTTTATCAGTCTTTGACTGTATTGCAACTTTATGGGGAAGCACCGGAAAAACTACCCAAAGATTATCAAGAAATTCTTCAGAATAATCGGCAACAACTTCAAATTTGGGCACACAACTGTCCTGAAAACTGTCTGTCCAAATTTCTGCTTTTAGAGGCGGAGATGGCTCGTGTTGCTGAAGAAAAATGGCCGGCTGCTGAGTTGTACGATCGCGCCATTCAACTCGCTAAAGAAAACGAATTCCTCCACGAAGAAGCCTTAGCAAACGAACTCGCAGCTAAATTATACCTCAATTGGGGCAAAGAAAAAGTTGCCGCAGGCTATATGCAGGAAGCCTACTATTGTTACGCTCGCTGGGGAGCAAAAGCCAAAACCGATGACCTAGAAAAACGTTATCCCGATCTGCTGCGTCCCATCTTACAACAGTGCGTCCAACCCTTCACTATTTTAGAAACCCTATCCACCCTCACCAATCCCACCTACTCAATTCCTTCGATCACCCATCACACTACCTCAAGCACCTCCATTAACCAGGCTCTAGATTTTTCGACTCTGCTGCAAATCTCCCAAATGATTTCCAGCACGATCGACCTGGATGAGTTACTGCAAATTGTGACCCAAACCATGCTACAAAACTCTGGAGCCGATCGCTGTGTACTGATGCTGTGCCAAGATCAACAATGGCAAGTGCGGGCGATAGCTACCTGGGAAAACATTAGCCTGCAAAGGGAACCCCTAGAGAACAATCCCACCGTTCCCGTTAAATTAATCCAGTATGTCAAAAACACCCTAGCAGCAGTTGCCATCGATCACCTCAAAACTGATCTGCCTGTGATTGACGATTATTTAGAGCACCACCAACCAGAGAGTTTGCTGGGTTTGCCAATTCTAAATCAGGGGAATCTGGTCGGCATTTTGTATCTAGAAAATCGGATCACAAGTGGGGTGTTTAGTCGCGATCGCCTCCTAGTGCTGAATTTTCTCTCTAGTCAAGCGGCGATCGCTCTGGAGAATGCCCGCCTCTATCACCAAGTGCAGCAGACTTTGAATGAACTTCAGCAAGCTCAGATGCAAATGATCCAAAGTGAAAAGATGTCAGCATTAGGTAATCTAGTGGCAGGGGTTGCCCATGAAATCAACAACCCCGTTGGTTTTATTGCCGGGAACATTAATGAAGCTCATGCTGGAGTTCAAGACTTAATTGATTATTTGCGCCTGTATCAAGAAAAGTTTCCTCCATCCGAAGCAGAATTGATTGAGAAAGCAGAGGAAATAGATTTAGATTATCTAGTAGAAGATTTACCCAAGATGTTGAGTTCAATGAAAATAGGATGCGAGCGCATCAAAAACATCAGCACCTCCCTCCGCACTTTCTCTCGCGCCGATACGGCCCATAAAGTTGAGGCCAATATCCACGAAGGCCTCAACAGCACTTTGATGATTTTACGCCATCGCCTGAAAGCGAACGACAAGCATCCAGAAATTGAAATCATTAAAGAGTACGGCAATATTCCCAAAGTAAAATGTTATTTGGGACAATTAAACCAGGTATTTATGAATTTGTTAGCAAATGCGATCGATGCCTTAGAAGAATCGAATCAAGGACGGACTTTTGCCGAAATTCAAGCCCATCCCAATCACATCACTATTCAGACAAAAGTAGAAAGTGAAAAGGTAAAAATTTCCATCGCCGATAACGGAAAAGGAATGTCAGAAGAGGTGAAAAATCATATCTTCGACCATCTATTTACCACTAAAGACGTGGGCAAAGGAACTGGGTTAGGACTGGCGATCGCGCGTCAAATTGTAGAAGAAAAACACGGCGGCAAACTGAGTTGTTTTTCTACACCGGGAGAAGGAACCGAGTTTGTCATTGAGATTTTAATTGATTAATGCGATCCGGCTGTAGGGGCGGGTTTTACCAACAATATTTGAGGCTCACAAACAATCTATAAAAACCCGCCCCCACCCAACCAATAACCCTGATTAACCTGATGTTCGATCCCCTTCAAAAAATATTAATTCGGATTTGTCGTTGGGCTGGGGCGGGTTTATTATATTGTTCATTTCTGACAGAGATGGTTGGTAAAACCCGCCCCTACAGATTTGGCCAATAATTAATCACTATTGCAACGGCAAAAATACCGTCATCACCTCGCCCTTTTGGGGCCGCTGGCGAATTACCAACTTCCCGCCAGCAGCCCGAAATAAATTCTTAGTCACGCTCAAATTTAAACTCAAACTTCCCGTCTCCGGCTGCACCATCAACAAAGGCCCGATCGATCGCAAAGGAGCATTCGCCGCTTCTGCAAAAGTCGATGCGACATTACCTTCAGGTAAGTGTTCCGATTCCAACTGCAACTTTAACTGATCGCCCGCCAATGTCACCTCCACCTGAATGCGACTCCCCGAAGGCAAAGTTCGAGTAAAATTCTCAATCAAATTAGTTAAAACCTGATCCAGCATCGTCGGATCGCTGACTACCGCTGGCAACTTTTTCGGCACAATAACTTCCAAAGTGTGGTTTCGCACAGCCGCCTGTTTTTGCCAGCGGGGAATGCTATTTTGTAGCACTTCACCGAGGGACATTGCTGTTAGCTGCACGCCAGAATTTTTAGCTTGCGACATTTCCAATTCCACGGCGCGGAAAATTAAACCGAAGCGATCGATCTGAGCGGTACACTCAGCATCAATCATTTCCAAACGCTTGACCACCACCGCATCGAGTTTGGGACGTTTCAGCAGCAGCCGAGTCAGCGTGCGGATAGTGGCCAAAGGAGTGCGGACTTCGTGGGCGATCGCCTGTAGCAATTCCACCTCTTTAGTAGCCAGAGGCATTGGAGATTTGCAGTTGATATCTGTAGCCGATAACTTGTGATGTCTATGGTTCAAACCATCATCACTTCTTTCATCTTTTATCCTGCCTGCTTCATCTTTCCCAAGCGGCAGATTATGCAACAGCAAGCGGCTGAACTGCATCACTGTTTGATAATTGGGCTCCACAGGCAAAAACTGCTGGAACAGCCCGTCTAATTTAGTAGAATTATTAGTTAATTTGCTAACCGGTAAATTGAAGCTACCGTCAGAATTGGCAAGCAAACATTCGCTTTCAGTCACCCGGCGCCGCAAAACCTCCCAAGCTTTGGCGACTACTTGCGGATCGAAAGAAAATAGAAAAGCCGGAATTCCGGCAGAATTTTCACCCAAAACCATCACCAGGCTAAAACTAGCAGTTAAAACCAAACAAAACTGCTCGTTGGCTAAGGGATCGCCACTTGCCAAAGCCAAAGCCGGGGCCGCCGCAGGCACTGATATTTGCACATCAGCCGCCGGCATTAAAGCTAAAGTTTGTCTGGCCCGAAAAGACCACAAAGCTGCATCGTTGTCGGGAATACTGGTAAAAATCCAATTGGCAAAGCCGTTGGCCAAAGCGGGGTCAGTCAAAACCGAAGACGGGCCAGACAACACCAATCCCTGACAGGAATTGGGGATTGTCGATCGACCATTTGCTCGATCGGCATCTGTTTTTTGTCCTGCTTTTTGCCGATCGAGCATTTGATTCAAAGCTGCGATCGCCCCGTACCATTCCTGTTCAGCTTTCAGCCGAGAAGCCCCACGGCTTGCAGGACACCGATGGCGGTTGTTTTCTCCCGCCAACTTAGCATCAAAGAGACGGAGGTCATTTTCTTGGCCTTCGGAGGCTAAAATTTCGCTTATTGTCGGTAAAAAGTAAGTATTCACAGTTATAAACCCACCTTCGGAGGCATGAAGGGTGAAGTATTTATGTATAGGAAAGTTCAGGAGTTAGGAGTCAGTCGATTTTAGATTTTAGATTTTAGATTTTAGATTTACCCCACAGATAAATCTGGGAGATTGAACTAGGGTCTAAAATTTTTATCTTTCCACGACTTAAGTACGTGGCACGGTATCCGTTTTTGGGCTGGGTCAAGCACCAGCACGATCGAAAAATCCCGCATAATTTCTTGCGCCTTCCTCCTAACTCACAGGATATCCACATTTGTCAACGAACGATATTGGCAGAACCGTACCAATAAGTCGCAATCTCCGCGCTTGGGGCGATATTTTGGACGATCGCCCTGACAAAAGTGCAAAATGAAGTAAGTTAAACACCGTGCTTTCCTTATGCCCACCTCGATCGCCGACTCGAAAAATCTGCTGTCAGACTTAATGGCACGCTACCGCCACCAAGTCGATTATCTGGCAATTCGACTGGAAGAAGCCGAAGGCACCGACATCCTGCTGCGGGGCGAAAAAATTGAAACCCTCAGCGAAGGAGTCTCAATTGGCGGCCAAGTCAGGGCTTGTCACAAAGGCGGCTGGGGCTTTGCCAGTTTTAACCGACTTTCCACCCTCGCCGAAAGAATCGAAGAAGCCATCGCCGCGGCAAAACTGATCGGCGAAGAAGAAACGATCCTGGCGCCAGTTACGCCAGTACAAGACATTTGCTTGCTGCCGCTGACAGGAACAGACCCCCGTCTGGTTCCCCTAATTGACAAAAAGCAATTGTGCGATCGTTACGCGGCCATCCTCCGCAGCATTGACCCCCGCATCGCCACAATCTCCGTGCGCTACGGCGACAGCACCCAGCGCATCATCCTCGCCACCTCCGAAGGCACCATGCTAGAACAAGGTTGGGCAGACATGGAAATGCGCTTTGCCGCCACAGCCCGCAGCGGGGAAACCGTACAAACCGGCCGCGAAACTACTGGTTCCCGCAAAGCTTACGAAGATTTAACCGATCTTGATGTGCAAGTTCGCAGCGCCGCCCAGAGAGCCGTAGATTCCCTAGCCTTACCCCCCGTCCAAGGCAACACCTACACCGTCGTCATCGACCCAATTTTGACCGGATTATTCGTCCACGAAGCCTTCGGACACCTTTCCGAAGCCGACATGGCCTACGAAAATCCCGACATTTTGGAAATTATGACCCTCGGTCGCCAGTTCGGCCCCAAAAACTTGCAAATTTTCGACGGTGCAGCGCCAGAGGGACACCGGGGCAGCTATTTCTACGACGACGAAGGCACTCCGGCGACTACTACTCAGTTAATTAAAGACGGCGCTTTAGTCGGGCGACTGCACTCGCGGGAAACGGCGGGTAAATTGGGAGAAACGCCTACTGGTAATGCTCGCTGTTTGAATTATCATTATCCGCCGATCGTCCGCATGACGAATACTTGGATCGAACGAGGTGACACGCCAGTTGCAGACTTATTTTCTGGAATCAAAGAAGGGGTTTATGCGCGCAATTGGCAAGGCGGCACGACTAACTGCGAAATGTTTACTTTCAGTGCCGGCGAAGCTTGGATGATCCGCGACGGAAAACTAGACAATCCGGTGCGGGATGTTACTCTTTCGGGTAATGTTTTCAGCACTTTAGCTGATATTGAGGCGATCGGCGACGATTTCTACTGGGATGAATCCGGCGGCTGCGGCAAGGCAGGGCAAAGCGGTTTGCCCGTCGGCTGTGGCGGCCCGAGTTTGCGGATTCGCGATGTCGTTGTTGGTGGCGAAGCTGCTGAGGAGGATTGATATCAAGTCCGCTTAAATTCACATCAGGCATCATTCTTAGGAACAGGCTTTCCGGCTTGTTCCTAAGAAAATTAAATTGTCTGGTGGGGTGTCCCGCCCGCCCCAAAAATATAGAAATCTTAATCCTAGATTTTTGTTGGCATTCCGAGATTTAATTCTACATATCACTGACGTTATCTCGGCGAGAGCACCCCGGAGTCGGGGAGGAGTTACAGCGTTTTGATTTGCTACCGCTATCTTTAGCTAATAACAGTTTTTGAGATGTAGTAAACTGATTTTCCGATCTTAAACTGTTTTCTGGTTTTTGAGTAACAGCTATGGCGCTAGCCAATAGTGCGCTTAATAATGCCAATTGCTTCAGAGTATACATTGTGAAGTTTTAGCTCAAAGTTTCTTCTCCCCGATACAGACTTTTTTTTGCATATCCGGAACTAATGGCGGTTAATTTTTAGTTTGATAAATTCTGAATTCCTTCGTTAATATAAAAAAAGCAAAATTTACACAAGTAATAAGTCAGTAGATTTCGCTTTTTTTTTGCAAAAATAGCCATTTATTTGGGTTTATCTCCCGCCGCCTCGTGGTGGCGGGGTAGTTGGATCGTTGTTATCTGCGTAAAAGGTCTGAGTCTCGGCTACGGCGGTTAAAATTTCTGGAACACTGTTGTCTTGAGCAAAAAAGGTCGATCGAGTTTCTAAGCTTTGAGCATTAACTGCGCCAGCACTCAGTAACAGGCTTGACATCAGGATGGAAGAGTAAACGCGCATCATAAATTTTGGTGTTTGTATTTTCCCCTTCTTGATACGCAGTCTGTACTCTGCTATCAGGATAAAAAAATAATTGTGGCGAAGTCATCAATTAGTAAGTGACTGCACCTGCAATTTTTTTGATTTTTGGTTAAAAGCGGGTGAAATCCATCATCTAGCTCGCTTGTTCGCTGGTAATTTCTAGTTATCTGCTACTGGCGGGCCACCAGCAGAACTCAAGACCATGTTCAAAAAAATAATGCTACTCTTCTATGCCCGTATTCCCAACCCTGGTAGTTATAAATCATTCCCAAATCTAAAATCTAAAATCTAAAATCTAAAATGGTATCGCCCCTGGAATCCTTTTGAAACAGTCTTCCAAGAAAGAAACAAAAACCGCCAATTGTAAAGTTTTACTACTTTTATGATTAACTCGATAATTTATTGAGGTGAAGCGGCAACCCGGGGATTAAAGACACAACAGGAGAGTACCCAGGCGCGCCATCAGCACGTTACATATAAATATCTTGGTGAATGAGATTCCTTAAAGGGGGCAATGCCTAATTTTTCACATTAACTTCATAAATGGTTGCTATTGTATTTTTAAATAAATTGTGAACCTTTTATTTTTTCTGATCTTTTCTGATCTGGCTTTGTGACAAGAGCGCTGACGCGCCACTCCGAAAGAGGAGTCGAAAGCGGTTGGGGAAAAAAAAGCCCGTTCACAAAATCGTGGAGTCAATCTCAAATCTCAACTCTCAAATCGAACTGCCGCGCAGGAATTAAAAAAACCAGGTTTTAAAACTGATATCGCCGAGTCAATCTCAAGTATCAAATCTCACAGCGACTGACTTGCACATCTACCTGCAGGAATAGCGAGTCGAGGGTTGACGAGTTGTCCAAAATAACGTCAGCTTGTTGACACTTTTGAGCTAGTGGCAACTGGGCGTTAATACGGGCATTAGCTCGATCGTAACTTAAGCCGTCTCGCTGCATTAGTCGTTCTAACTGCACTTCGGGTGAACAGTACACTACCCAAATTTCGGTACACAAGTCAGTCATGTTAGCTTCAAACAGCAGCGGCACTACCAAAACCAAAGTCAACGTGTCAGCCTTGGCACAGAAACCGGGTTTTTTTTCAACAATACTCGGTTCTAGCTTGTGGTCAAACAAGTCGGTTTCTTGAGTCTTTGTACTTAAATCCTGTGTCCCTTGGGATACCAAACTCGATGCAGCAATGCAGCTTTGAGTTTCCTCAACTAATCGGCGGCGCACGTAAGGGTGAATCTGTTGTTCCAACCACTGCCGCTCGTCTGCGTTACAAAAAATAATACTTCCCAACTCTGGCCGATTTAAATTGCCGTCCGGGAGCAAAATACCCGCGCCGTATCGTTTTACAATAGAGTCAAGTATTGGCGAACCGGGGTTCACAGCTTCGCGGGCGTAAATATCGCCATCTAAAATCGGAAATCCACAGGCATCTGCCAGATAATTAGATATAGCGGTTTTACCCGTGGCGATGCCCCCAGTTAAACCGATCCGACGGACAATTAGATCGCTCATAATTTTCTCTGTTTAAACTTCCTGTGTTTCGACACTTACTGCCAGTCTTTGCTATGTTGGTGACACAATCAAATTTAGACTTAAATTTTAAGATTTGCGATCGAGAGTTCGCGTTAAGAAGTGTCAGCATAGGGGTGCGATCGACTCTTTTTTACCTAAAATCTCAATTTTCAACTCGAATTAAGGTCTAGACCGAGGCAAACTTATGAATGCTCAACGTGCTGTGCGGTCGATTCTGGCAGCAATTCCCTTTGCTGGATTTTTGATATTAGATTTTTTCCCCAACCTGGTTTTCCTCAAAGAAAACAGCAGGGGATGGGTACTGGTGGCAATTTATCCCCAATCTCAAATTGCTGCAGCACAATCCATTACTCCAGCCCCAGACGGCACCGGAACCACTGTCACCGCGCCAGGTACAGGGTCGCCTCCTCGCTACGACATTAAAGGTGGCACTACCTCCAGAGACGGAGCAAATTTGTTCCACAGTTTTACTCGGTTTGGTCTGAATGCTGGCGAAACTGCCAATTTCATCTCCAACCCAAGCGTTAAAAATATCCTCGGCCGCGTTGTCGGGGGCGACGCTTCCTTAATTAACGGCCTAATTCAAGTTAGCGGCGGCAATTCTAATTTGTTGCTGATGAATCCCGCAGGCATTATCTTCGGAGCAAATGCCCGACTCGATGTGTCCGGGTCTTTTTTTGCTACCACCGCTAGCGGTATCGGTTTTGACAACGGCTGGTTCAACGGTACTGGGGCGAACGACTTCGCGGCCCTCGTCGGAACGCCGAATGCTTTTGTTTTTGGCCCACAGCCCGCGAGTATTGTCAATGCCGGTAACTTGGCTGTCGGAACCGGGCAAAATTTGACTTTGCTCGGCGGTACGGTGATCAGTACGGGCCCACTTTCAGCCCCAGGCGGTCAAATTACTGTGGTGGCGGTTGGAGACAAAAATCTGGTGCGGTTTAGTCAAAACGGACTTTTGCTGAGTTTAGAAGTTTCTCCAGCAGCCGGAGTGTCGGGTTCCGAAGGTGTTCCCTTCTCTCCGCTGAGTTTACCTGGACTGCTTTCGGGCCCTGGCGTGGCTAACGCTACGGGTATAACTACGAACGCTCAAGGTGAAGTCGTGCTCACAGGCGGCCAAACAGTGCCTGCAGGTGCTGGAACTGCGCTGGTAGCGGGTTCTGCGGACGTGTCTGCCAGGGGGGGCGTCGGAGGCAGCGTCAACGTGTTGGGCGACAAGGTAGGGCTGTTTGGAGCGAAGATTGAGGCTTCGGGGCCGGACGGTGGCGGAACGGTGCGGATCGGGGGAGATTACCGAGGCGAGGGAACTGTGCCGAATGCCAGGATGACTTACGTGGATGGCAAAAGTTCGATCGCAGCCAACGCAACTGAATCAGGCAACGGCGGCCGAGTTTTGGTCTGGGCTGACAACACAACAGCATTTTTGGGCAGCATCAGCGCAAAGGGCGTTTCTGCAACGGGAACCGCAGGTGTTGGGGGGTTTGTGGAAGTTTCGGGCAAGCAAAGATTGATTTTTAACGGTAATGTTGATACCTCTGGGACAAACGGTTTGGGGACTTTGCTGTTAGATCCAGACAATATTTTCATTACAGATTCCCCAGAAGCTGCGGGCGATGCGGAAATAATTGCCAACAATAATATTTTGGCAACAGGAACGCTACCAGGACAGGAAAACAATTCTGAGCCTTCGCTGACAATTTCGGCTACAGCTTTGGAAAGTATGTCGGCTACGTCAAATGTGGTTCTCGAAGCCCTCAATGATATTACAATTGCTGATTTGGCGGACAATCAGTTGAGCTTTCAAGCAACTACTGGTTCGGTAACATTTAGAGCAGATGCCGATCGCAATGGTGCGGGTGCTTTTTCTATGAATGCGGCCGATACAATTAGCACCGGTGGCGGTGCGATCGCCCTGGAGGGAAGTCAAATTACTGCGGGCAATTTGTCAAGTAACGGCGGAAATATTAGTTTGATTAGTCCGGGTTCGACTGTTGCAAACAATATTTCTTCATCCAATCCCAGCACCGGCAGCAGCGGGAATATTGCGATCGAAGGCCTGAACGTAACGGCCCAAAAACTTGATGCCAGCGGCCCGGAAGCGGCGGGAAATGTAACTGTGACGGCTCGGAATGTTCTGGGGGTTAGCTCGATCGCAGCGGGTGCTGGAAACATTACTTTGACTGGTAATGAAATTAATTTCAAAGGCGACAAAAATTCAGTCAGCGGCACTGGCTTTTTGGTACTGCAACCTTGGAACCCCGGTCAAAATATTGCGATCGGCGGTTCTGGAGATGTCGGCACTAATATTTATTTGAATCTGACGGCAAACGACCTCGGAAGTTTGCAAAATGGATTTGCTGGAATTACGATCGGCCGCAGCAACGGTATCGGTTCAATTCTGATGGCCAACGATTTCACATTTTACGATCCGCTAATTATTCAATCGCCAGCGGGTTTGGGAACAATCACTACCACAAGTTCCCTGACAGGGGCCGACAATGCCTCAATTACTCTCAAAGCTGACGGCAATATCCGTACCGGAAATATCACTACCAACAATCAGGAAATTCGCATCGTCAGCACCGCAGGCAATGTCACAACCGGTCAGCTAGTTACTGGAACTGCGCGCACTATCAACACTTCTGTCAATTCTTCCCAAGATATACGCAATTCGGCGGGAGATGTTAGTGTTACCGCACAGGGCACGGTGACGGCCGGGGCGATCGACACGAGGGGCGATCGCGCGGGGAATGTGACGCTGACGGGACCTAATGGAGTCACTGCGGGCGCGATCGAAGCTGGCGGCTCGAAAAGACCGGGAAATATTACTTTAACCGGCAGCGAGATTGACTTGACGGGTGACAAAAATTCGATCGCCAGCAACGGCAATCTGGTGCTGCAACCGGCCGATCCCAGTCAAAATATTATAATTCAAGGTTCGGGCAGTACAGAAGCTCTGAACTTGACTGCTGCTGAATTGAACACTTTTCGGAATGGGTTTGCTTCGATCGCGATCGGACGTTCTGACGGTAGCGGTGCGATCTCGATTGGTTCTCCAGCGCCCAATTCAACGCCGAATTCCACGCCAGTAGCGGTGACATTTCAAGATCCGACGACGATTCAATCGCCGTCGGGCACCGGCGCGATCGTGGGAACGGGTGCGATCGTCGGCACTGATAACGCCACCATCTCTCTGATGGGCGGTACTGTAGCCGTCGGAGACGTTACCTCGACTGCGGGGATTAACATCACTAGCAGTCAAGGCAAGTTGACTGCTGGTACGGTTTCATCTCGCTCAACTTCCGGGGAGGCTGGCCCTATCAATATTCGCAGCGCCGGTGCGGTAGAAACCGGCAACATCGATGCTTTTGGTGCCAGAAGCGGCGGAAATATTTCGATTGCGGCGCCGGGCCGGATCGTTACAGGGGTGATCAATTCGAGTTCGCAGTCGGGAAGTGCGGGTTCGAGCCAAATTACCGGGCAGAAAGATGTTGAAGTTGTTTCGATCAAAGCTCGTGGCAATACGGGCGGCGATGTGGCAATCGAAGCTGGGGGAGCGTTTCTGGCTGCGGGAACAGGAACGGCTGCTGAACGCGCCGAGGTTAGCATTTCTACAGACGGGCTGGCTCGATCGGGTTCACAGACGCTGCTGCAAAGCACTTGCTCGTCGGGAACCTGCACGGCGGCGACTGTTGGGACGGGAAACTTGAAGTCGAACACTGCGACTTCCTCAACTGCGATCGGGCCGCTGGCGATCGTGCCGAGTCCGGCACCAACTACCACCGTGGAACTGAAAACTACAGCCAATTCTCAACAAATTGTGACTCAGGTGAGTCTCGGCCCCGCAGCGCAGGTGCCCAAGAGCACTAACGCAAATGTCTCGCCAGAAGCTGCTGCTGTCTCTTTTGAGGATCAGTCGAACGAGAATGCTGCCGGCTCGGTACTGCTGTCGCCGTCGGTGTTACAAGACAATTTAGGCGCGCCTGCGACGACAGAAAACGGCACCTTGCAGGCAACTTCACAGAAGTCGGCGAGTGCGGTAACAGCAGAAAGTATCGGGAATGTGAGGGTTCCTGAGATTTCTCGATCGAACTCGATCGCGCAAATAAATCCGATCGACGCAGTGCAGCAAAGGGATAGAACTCAGGGCCGGGAATTTGAACGTTACTTTGGGGGCACTGTCACTGAAAAGTCAGTCACGCAGCAAAGTATTCGAGATACTCTCAGCAGCGTCAATCAGTTGACTGGGGTTAAACCGGCCATCCTTTACGTGTGGGCGAAAGAAAAACATTTAGAACTTGTGTTGTTATTGCCAGACGGCAAAAATGTTTTTAAAAGCGTGCCTGCAAGCCGCGAGACAGTCTTGCAAGTTGCTAAAAAATTCACTAATGCTATCAGAAGTCCCAGGAGATTGAATACTGCTGACTACAAGCAACCTGCCGAGGAACTTTACCAGTGGTTAATTGCACCGCTGCAACCGGAATTGGAGGCTAACAAGATTGACACCTTGGTGTTTTCGATGGATGTCGGTTTGCGAACTTTGCCTTTGGCTGCTCTTTACGACGGCAAGCAGTTTTTGGTAGAAAAGTACAGTTTGGGCTTGATTCCGAGTTTGAGTTTAACTGATACTCGCTATGCCGATGTTAAGGGTTCTGAAGTGTTAGCGATGGGTGCGTCGAATTTTCCTGCCAAATACGATCAAAATCCTTTGCCTGCGGTGCCACTGGAAATATCGACAATTGTGGGCAAGATTTGGCCGGGTTCGTCTTTTCTCAATGAAGCTTTTACTTTGGCAAATTTGAAGCAGAAGCGCAATCAACCGCAATACAAAATTATTCATTTAGCTACTCACGGCGATTTTCAGCCTGGGGGAGCCCAAAATTCTTACATTCAGTTTTGGGATACTAAGTTGCGGTTGGATCAGTTGGATCAGTTGAAGTTATCTAACCCGCAGGTGGAGTTGTTGGTTTTGAGTGCGTGTACTACGGCGGTGGGGGACGAACAAGCTGAGTTGGGGTTTGCAGGGTTGGCGGTGCACGCGGGGGTAAAATCAGCTTTGGCGAGTTTGTGGTATGTCAGCGATGTTGCTACTTTGGGGCTGATGACTGAGTTTTACCAGGAGTTGCGTACAGCGCCGATTAAGGCTGAGGCTTTGCGGCAAGCGCAGTTGGCGATGTTGCGGGGAGAAGTGCGGTTGCAAGATGGTTATTTGGTACGATCGGGCAACAATCAAGCTCTGCCTTTGCCGTCGGAGTTGGCCACCAGGGGCGATCGAAATTTCTCGCATCCTTATTATTGGGCTGCTTTTACCATGATCGGTTCGCCTTGGTAATTCTGAAGGAAGAGGGTGCGATGCCCAAAAAACCGGGAGAGAACAAGTCGCAAAACTCGGAGGGTGGGAATACCTAAAAAAGTGCGGTCACTCACACTAGAGACCGCGACCTCAACATCCAAAACGGGATAAAATGGAACAATAAAATTTTAAAAAAAACTCGACTGCTAGCGCCAGAAATATTGAGCGTCTATAGCGGTTCTCAAAAAAGTGAGGTATGCCCACGGAGGCCTATGCCCTATGCCCTATGCCCTATGCCCTATGCCCTATGCCCATGAGTACCTCATATGAGAGCTCGAAAGGCTATACAAGTCTTTACTAAAAACTTTTAGCCCCGATAAATTATGATAATTCAATCAAAAAGTTTCGATTACCCAACAACAATCGCTCTTGGTTATCAAGCCATAACGCTCGGCGGTGAGAATAAACTCATTGGGAGCCACGCTTTCTCCGTTTTTCTCTACCATTCTTAACAAAATTTCCTAATGATCTAATGATGGGTTAGAGATAATAAAGCCAATCTTTTGGGAGTAGAGACAAAAACGATTGGTTTCTAACGCACGGCTGATTTTGGAAATCAAGTGCGTCTCACCACGTTGTCTAATTATATGAGTTCGCCATCATCTAGACGATAAACATGAACACAGTTGCGACCTTTGCCTTTGGCTACATAACAAGCTGCATCAGCCGCCCCCATAACCTCCATCAAATCTTGGCTGGTTTGGTTAATTGCAACAACTCCAATACTGACTCCTATGATAAAGGTTTTGCTATCCCAAATAAACCGAAACTGATGCACTATGTCTTTGAGCTTTTCCGCAATCTGAGTTGCTTTAGAGAGGGGACATTTAGTAAGCAAAAGACCAAATTCATCACCTCCCAAGCGAGCCAGTGTGTCATTAGCGCGGACTCCCTTTTGTAAAAGTCTAGTGATTTGGCGCAGTAGCTCATCGCCAGCAATATGACCTGCGGTATCGTTAACGACTTTGAACTTATCTAAATCTAAATAACAGAGAACGTGCTGCTGATTGCTATCTTGAACAGAGGCGATCGCCTCAATTAGTCGCTGCTCAAATCCTCGACGGTTGATTAAACCCGTCAGAGCATCGTGATTGGCTTCCCAAGAGAGTTGACGAGCAATATTGCGCGATTCGGTAACATCATGAAAGACGATGACTGCCCCGATAATTTGACCTTGGCAGTCTCGAATGGGTGCTGCTGAGTGTTCAATGGCATACTCAGTCCCATCGCGCGCAATGAGTATAGTATGGTTAGCTAACCCCACAATTCGCTTCTCCAATAGAGCCTTGTCGATCGGATTCTCTAATGGCTTTCGCGTTACTTCATTGACAATTTCAAAGACTGTAGACAGGGGGAGTCCCTTAGCCTCATGAGCCTTCCAGCCTGTCAGTTGCTCAGCGATAGGATTGAAAAATCGCACATTACCTTGAGCATTGGTAGTAATAACTGCATCACCAATCGATTGGAGAGTCACTTGAGCGAGTTCTTTTTCGGCAAAGAGGGATGCTTCGAGACGTTGGCGTTCTTCCATTTCTCTCAAGAGACGTAAATTCTGCTCTTGGAGGCTTTGTTGCAACCGTCGAATGGTTAGGTGAGTTTCGACACGAGCTAATACTTCTTCGACATGAAACGGCTTAGCAATATAATCTACGCCACCAACAGCCAGCCCCTGAACCTTATTGAAAGTTTCATTGAGAACACTCAAAAAAATTATCGGAATGCCTGCGGTTTGCTCGTCAGATTTTAATTTTTTACAAACTTCATAGCCATCAAAATCGGGCAATTTAATGTCGAGTAAAATTAGTTCCGTCCCTGGCGATTGGGCGGCTCGGATCGCCATTGCGCCTGTTGTGGCACAGCGAACTTTATAACCCTGTGCGATCAAAGTACGGCTCAGAAGACGCAAGTTATCAGGCAGATCGTCAACAATTAAAATATTGCCGCGGTAGTTGGTATGTGGCTCGCTAACTCTATCGCTAGTTCTATCGAGAATCCTACTCCTTTCCATAGTTTGTTGCCAGAGGACTATAAGCCTATGAATAAGAGTATAGTTGAATTATTAGGTTATAAACTCACTTTACGCAGCCAGAAGTCCTGCGATCGCAGAGTTCGAGGAGTGGCACGCTGGCACAGCCCATACAAAATCTGACTTGTGGAGGTAGGGAGAATCCCCCCGTGGTTGCCCTTCTTTGTTTTGGCTAACATTAAAAGGACATTTTTTTAACGCAATCTGCTGTATGAACAAGCACATTTCTGAAAGGGCAAGTCTACTCGTCATTGCGATCGGAGGTCTCGTGCTGCTAGATTGGCAATTTGACATCTCCCTACTCAAAAGTGGTTTTCCCGGTAAGACTTCGATGATGAAGCGGGCAATGGCAGAACTCAATCGCTAAGCACTTCAGCACTCATGAATAATGCAGGTTAGGTATGATTACACAATTTTTTGAAAGTGGAGGATTCATTCCTCATGGTCACTGCTATCTCTGGCAAACAAACTTAGTAGGATTACATATTTTATCCGATGGTTTAATTGCTTTAGCTTACTACTCCATCCCAATCATGCTAATCTACTTTGTTCGACAGCGCCCCGATACTCCTTTTCCGAAAGTATTATTTCTGTTTAGCGCCTTCATAATTGCCTGTGGTACAACTCATATCATGGAAATTTGGACGCTTTGGTTTCCTACTTATTGGGTTTATGGAGGACTTAAAGCTATTACTGCTCTGATTTCTGTATATACTGCATCTGAGCTAGTATTTTTAATTCCATCAGCCTTAGCTTTACCTAGTCCAGCTCAACTTATTGTGGCGATTCAAGCCTTAGAGAAGGAGATCGATGAGCGCAAGTGGGCTGAAAACGAACGCAAACAAATTGAGGTGGCTTTACGAAACAGTGAAGAGCAGTTTCGCAATGCCTTTGAAAATGCGTCCATTGGAAAGGCGATCGTTGCACTTGATGGGTACTGGGTTAAAGTAAATCCTGCCTTATGTCAGATTCTGGGCTACTCCTCAGAAGAGTTGTTAGCGTTAACTTTCCAAGACATTACCCATCCTGACGATTTAGACCTGGATCTTAGCTATGTACATCAGCTATTAGCAGGGATCATTTCAACTTACCAAATGGAAAAACGCTATTTCCATAAACAAGGACATATAATTTGGATTCTTCTTAATGGCTCGCTAGTACAAGATGAACAGGGAAATCCACTGCATTTTATTGCTCAGATCCAAGAAATTACCGCTAAAAAAGAAGCTCAAAAGGCGCTTGAGCTTCAGAGTCTTATTATCCATAACATGGCAGGTGGAGTGTGTTTAGTTAAAGCCTCAGACCTCACGATCGTCTACACCAATCCTAAATTTGACGCTATGTTTGGCTATGCAGAGGGTGAACTCGCCGGTCAACCCGTTGGTGTAATAAATTACGTCGATACAGAGGTTACACCCGACGAAACCGTTGAAGATGTTGTTGTTAAACTCGCTCGGGACGGAGAAGCACAATATGAAGTCCACAATAAGAAAAAAGATGGAACTCTCTTTTGGTGCAGGGTTCATACGTCTAGGTTTGAGCATCCTGAATATGGAACTGTATATGTTGCCGTTCAGGAGGATGTGACAGAGCTAAAACAAGCTGAGCAAGCCTTGCAATCTACCACAAATCGCCTCAACTTTCTCCTGAACTACAGCCCCGTCGTTATTTTTGGCTGTCAACCTTATGGCAATTATGCAGCAACGTTCATGAGCGAAAATATCAAAGATGTATTGGGCTATGAAAGGATTGATTTTTTAGAAGATTCTGACTTTTGGGTGCATAACTTACACCCAGATGATTTAGAACGAGTGGTTAATGGCTTAGACAATCTATTCGTCAATGATTTTTATTTCCATGAATACCGTCTTCGTCGCTCAGATGGGGTTTATCGCTGGATACTCTGTCAACTCAGACTAATTCGAGATCCTGCAGGTAGACCAGTGGAAATGTTGGGATATTTAATTGACATTAACGATCGCAAACAAGCCGAGTTGGAACTTCAGCAAGCTAAGGAAGGAGCAGAAACAGCAAACCGAGCCAAAAGTATGTTCCTGTCCAATATGAGCCACGAACTCCGTACTCCTCTCAATGCTATTTTGGGATTTACGCAATTGATGAGTTACGATCCTGTTCTGACTCCCGAACTCCAAGAAGATCTGGCGATCGTCAATCGTAGCGGCACACATTTATTGGCATTGATTAACGACATTTTAGATTTATCTAAAATAGAGACCGGAAAGATGACACTCTCTCTTTCTGACTTTGACCTAAAATCTTTGCTGATTTCTCTTGAAGAAATGTTGCAAATTAAAGCCAAATCGAAAGGATTGAAACTAATTTTCGATATCGACCCCAATCTTCCCCAATTTGTGCATACCGATGAGCACAAACTGTATCAAGTCTTAGTCAATCTGCTCGGTAATGGGATTAAGTTTACTAATAAAGGAAGCGTCACCTTACGAGTAAGATCGGAACAGAGCGACCAAACGTCCTGTCACCTATATTTTGAAATTGAGGATACTGGAGTGGGAATTGCTCCAACAGAAATTGAGAGTTTATTTAAGGCGTTCGTGCAAGCTGAAGCGGGGAATAAATTGAATCAAGGTACTGGTCTAGGTTTAGCTATCAGCCAAAGATTTGTCCAACTCATGGGTAGTCAGATTCGGGTTCAAAGCACATTGAATCAGGGCAGCATTTTTTACTTTGAACTTGGGGTAAAGTTACCTCAAGCAGTCTGCCTTGCCTCAGAATTGCTTAAACAAAGAGTAATTGGTATAGTTCCAGGACAACCAACTTACCGCATCCTTGTGGTTGAAGATATAGACGAAAATCGCCGCTTATTGGTCAAACTTCTTACCTCAGTCGGTTTTGAGGTGCGCGAAGCAACACAGGGAGTTGAAGCACTATTCCTGTGGGAAAGTTGGTCCCCACACCTGATTTGGATGGATCTACGAATGCCGATCATGGATGGCTACACAGCTACCAAACGCATTAGAGAACACTCTCAGGGACAAGAGACTGTCATTATTGCTTTAACTGCCAGTGCTTTTGAAGAAGATCGAGAGAAAGCTCTTATGGCTGGTTGTGACGACTTTATGAGCAAGCCATTTCAGGAATGCCTCGTCTTTGACAAACTCGCTCAATACTTGGGAGTAGAGTACATCTACACAGTTGTAGGAAAAGATCCCCAAAAACTATCTGTTGATTCTTTATCTCCAGAAGATCTAGCCGTGATGTCCTCTCAGTGGTTAGAAGAAATGTATCAAGCTGCCTACTATGTTGATCCTGAAGCCATGAACGAGCTAATCCAACAAATTCCCGCATCTAAATCAACCCTTTCCAGTTCGCTAATTGATTCTGTCAATAACTTTAACTATGACCAAATTGTGGAGTTAATTCGACCTCTGCTCCCGAATCCAGTTTAGCGATATAGTTTAAGGACAAAGAAGCTATAGCCTTTCTCAGTAACATGAGGTGTACGCTTGATAAGCGGGCATTGGGCATTGGGCATTGGGCATTGGGCATTGGGCATATCTCACTTTATTGAGAACTGTTGTATAGCGATCTAAGAACTGGCTAGGGAGTATCTCAATGAAAGCAGCCAAGCTAGAAATTGGATTTTTGAGGCTCTATTGCTGCGAGGAAAGAGTCAGAAGGAAGGAGCCAGAAGAAGTGTTTTTACAGATATGAGATGCTCCCCTCCCGATCCAAGTCGCTCTGACTTGCATTCCTCACGAAGAAATGGTAACGGTTATTTTATTTATTGAAGATGATATAATAAGTCAAAATTGAATTCTGCTAATTCCAAATTTTTTGCAAATTGAGAACAAATCCCGGTAAAACATTTTCCCCAGAAAGGGTGAGAGGAGATTGTAAAACTTCCACATCTTGACCGGGGCGATAAATTTCAACTTCGCGTTTTTTGCGGTTAATCAGCCAACCCAAACGGCAGCCATTTTCCATATACTCTTGCATTTTTTCCTGAGTCTTTTTTAAGCTGTCCGTTGGGGAGAGAATTTCCACAGCAAAATCGGGACAAAGCGGGATAAATTTTTCTCTTTGTTGAGGTGTCAAAGCTTCCCAGCGAGATTTCTCTACCCAAGACGCATCGGGAGAGCGATCGGCTTTATTGGGCAGAGTAAATCCTGTTGAGGAATCAAAGGCTTCACCGAGTTGGGTTTGTTCGTTCCAAAGTCCAATCTGTAAGTTGAATTTTGAGTTGCTTCTTCCCGTTTCTCCTCCGGTTGGCGGCATGACAATTAATTCTCCGTTGGCGTTGCGTTCGAGTTTCAAGTCTGGGTTTTCTTCGCACAGTTGATAAAACTGTTCTGAAGTTAGTTTAATCAGGGAGTTGAGGTTTAAGGTGATAGCAGTCATTGTTATTTACCTGCTGTTTTTATGAACTTGATTAAGAATTAAAAATGGGATTAGTCATTTTTAATTCTTAATTCTTAACTTCTAATTTTACTGCAATTGCTTGATTCTGTTGAGCGCGTCTTGATAGGCGCTGGTTCTGCCGCCTTGTTTGTAAAGTTCTGCTGCTTTTTGAAAGTCGGCAATTGCCTTCGGTTGGTTTTTTTGATCTAGGTAGGCTAGAGCCCTGTTGTAGTAGGCGTCAGCAAAGCCGGGATTGGCTTCGATCGCCCGCGTGTAAGCCAGAATCGGGTTAGTGCGTGTATCGGGAGTGCTGGCGATGGTGATGGCATTACCAATATTGAAATGCAATTCCGGTGTGTTGTTAGGTTTGAAAGAGAGTGCTTTGTTGAAAGCCTCGATCGCCTCGAAAGTAGATCCCTCATCTAAGTACACCAGTCCTCGAAAATAAAAGGCCTCAGCGTCTTTTGGGTTGAGGGTGGATAGGGGAACTGCGGTGGGGGGAGAATTGTCTACTTTCAAATCGGATTTGTTCATTCCCGCCGCCGCCAGTTTCGCCATAAAAGTATTGATCGGAACTGCTGCATTAAATCCCGTTTTAATCGGGGCGACTTCGCCGGAGCTCGTTTGGGCGAAACCGAATTCGCCTTGTCCGTGCAAGCCGATGACTCGGCCTTCGGAGTCAAAAACTGGGCCGCCACTCATGCCACTCCAGGTTACGGCCTGATACCGCAAAGTGTAACCTTCCGGGCGGTTGCTGGGGCGGCTGGTAACGAGTCCGGGAGAGAGTTCTGGTTCTCGTTGGGCGCCAAAAAGTCCGCCCGTAGCGGGGTAGCCGTAAACGAAGATTTGAGTGCCGATGACGGCTGTGTCGGAATCTGCGATCGTCGCCACTGGATATTCTTCGGGGCTTTCAAATTTGACTACGGCTAAATCCGCCTCTGTTTCGGCTGTTTGCAGCCCGGTGACAGAGGTTGCTTGATAGTTTTTGCCTGTGGAGGTGCGGACTGTGTATTTGAGATCGGGTTTTTCGACGACGTGGTTGACTGTTAAAACTGTGTAAGTTTTGCCGTTTTTGGCAATAATTACGCCAGAACCGTCTCCTAGGGAACTGTTAATTTGTACTGTCAGCGGCCCGGCAATGTTGGCGACTTGTTGGGGAGTTTTGGCGATCGCACTTTGGCTGATGATTATGGTTAGGGCAGCCGTAGTTCCTGCTAGCAAGGTGGTTAAGGTGTCGAAACGGGAAAAATTTACGTTCATGGTAGTTGCTGATTATATTAATTAGCCTAGTTGGAAATTCAAACATCAAAATGAATAGCTTCATTTTGATGTTTGAACTCTTAAAGGCTAAGTTTATTGCAACTGTTTGATTCTGTTAATTGCGTCTTGATAGGCGCTGGTTCTTCCGCCTTGCTTGTAAAGTTCTGCTGCTTTTTGAAAGTCGGCAATTGCTTTCGGTTGGTCTTGGTTGTCCAGGTAAGCTAAAGCTCGGTTGTAGTAAGCGTCGGCAAAACCGGGATTGGCTTCGATCGCCCGCGTGTATGCTTGAATAGCAGTGGAACCGCGTGTGGGACCGAGTTGGGGCACGCTGGCGGTCATGAAAGTGCGGGCATTACCGATATTAAAATACAATTCAGGGGTATATTTGGGCTTGAAAGCGAGTGCTCTGTTGAAATCGGCGATCGCCTCCCAAGCATCTCCTTGATCTAACAGCGAAAGTCCTCGAAAATAATAGGCTTGGGCATCTTGCGGATTGGCGGTGGATACCGGGCCACTGGTTGGGGGAGTATTGTCTACTTTCAACTCGGATTTGTTGATTCCCGCCGCCACTAGCTTGGCGATAAATGTATTGATGGGAACTGCTGCATTAAATCCGGTTTTAATCGGGGCGACTTCGCCGGAACTCGTTTGGGCGAAACCAAATTCGCCTTGTCCGTGTAAACCGATAACTCGGCCTTCGGAGTCAAAAACTGGGCCGCCACTCATGCCGCTCCAGGTTACGGCCTGATACCGCAAAGTGTAACCTTCCGGGCGGTTGCTGGGGCGGCTGGTAACGAGTCCCGGAGAGAGTTCTGGTTCTCGTTCGGCGCCAAAAAGTCCGCCCGTAGCGGGATAGCCGTAAACGAAGATTTGACTGCCGATGACGGCTTGATCGGAATCTGCGATCGTCGCGACTGGATATTCTTCGGGGCTTTCAAATTTGACTACGGCTAAATCCGGGTCAGTTTCGGCGGTTTGCAAACGGGTGACGGAGGTTGCTTGATAGTTTTTGCCTTGAGACGTGCGAACGGTGTATTTCACATCTGCTTTTTCTACGACGTGGTTGACTGTTAAAACTGTGTAAGTTTTGCCGTTTTTGGCAATAATTACGCCAGAACCGTCTCCGAGGGAACTGTTAATTTGTACTGTCAGCGGCCCGGCAATGCTGGCGACTTCTTGGGGGGTTTTGGCGATCGCGGGCTGACTGATGACTATGGTTAAGGCTGCGGTAGTTCCTGCTAGCAGGGTGGTTAAGGTGTCGTAACGAGAAAAATTTATATTCATGGCTATTGCTAATTAGTAGCTGGGTAGCGGGATTTGGTGGAGGAAGGGCGATCGGCGGTTTGTGCTTTTTTTCTGTGTAGTTTTATTACTGATTTGACGCAAAGGATCTCGGCTTTGTTCTTTAGTGATAATTTTACTCGCTTTTTTGTTCCTCGATTCCCTTTTTCACTCTAGGGTGCTTATGGGCGCACCTTACTTAATCTCGATGAAGGCTGCCCAACTTACTTATTAAAACTAAACAATACATGACTCTAACTCGGTGCTTAATTCTTCCTTAGTCATCGTTCCCCGCGCGACTCGCATGACTAAATCATATACTCCATCGTCCGTCAAATTCAGAGTGCAACCATTTAAACGCAAAAAGGTATCTGTCACTGCAAAAGCCGTTCGTTTATTGCCGTCAATAAAGGGATGATTCATCGCTATGTGATAGAGATAGGCGGCCGCTTGTTCGCTAATTGTTGGATGCAAAAAATACCCGCCAAAAGTTGCTGGCGGTTGAGCCAAAGCCGACTCTAACAAACCTTCGTCTCTGACGCCTGGAGTGCCGCCAAATCTCTCTATCTGTCTGGCGTGGATACTTAAAACCATACTTTTGCTGACAAAATTAGGAGTTGGCAAGGCGACGGTAAACCTCCTTTCTTTCGCGTTCTGAATCTAGATATGCCTGCCATGCTTTGGCTTCTAGTTTTTGTTGTTCTTCTTCACTCTTTAAGGAACGGACAAATTCAAGCACTTTCAGCAGCAAGGGTTCTGATACTTGGTCGAGTTCTTGAAGAAGTTGGTCTTTTGCGGTCATGTTTCTTTCCTCCTAATGATCGTACAACTATTTTACAACCTCGCTTGTGTCCATTCAACGATCGCCTCAGTCAATCCATCTAAGGTATATTCTTTGGCTTCAACGTCTAACTTACCCAATAAATTTTGGCAGCTTTTGGAAGTTTCCGGCCCGATGGATGCGATACAAACGCTTTCTAACCAATCGTTAGACAGGGACAATCCTGGGCTTTTTTCTAGGAGGTGACAAAAGTTATGCACAGTTTTGGAACTGGCAAATGTTATGATATTTACGGCTTGATTTTGGAGTGCGGATAGGGCGATCGGATCGATTGTTTCTGGACAGCAAGATTGGTAAGCTGGCACTTCTATTACTTGCGCTCCTTTGGCGGTGAATTCTTTAACTAAAACTTCTCTGCCGCCGCTTTCTACTCTGGGAAATAGGATTTTGCAGTTTGTAGGGGCGGTGCCCCCGTGCCCGCCCTGCCAGGGGAAGTTCTCGACGAGGGAATCGGCGACAAAGTTGGGGGGAATAAAGTCTGGTTGTAGAGAGTGCGATCGCAAACTTTCTGCTGTTTTTTTGCCGACAACTGCGATTTTAATGCCAAACAAGCTGCGGGCGTCTTTGCCTTTTGCTTGTAATCGTTGAAAAAAGCAGTCTACAGCGTTGTGGGAAGTGAGAATTAACCAGTGAAAGCTTGACAATTGTGCGATCGCACTGTCTAATGGTTCCCAAGTGGACGGTGGCCCAATTACCAAGGCGGGCATTTCGATAACGCGGGCTCCTTGTTGCTGGAGTCGATCGCTAAATTCAGCCGACTGAGAAACCGATCGCGTGACTAAAATGGTTTTTCCTGCTAATGGCAATTTGCTGTTATTAATGGTGACTGGTGTATCGATCATATTTGTGCTTTCTGGCTGGATTAAATATTCGCGCAATCTAACTACTTCCCCAATTACGATCACGCAAGGCGATAGAGATTGACCGGCTGTTTGGTGTACAATGTTGGAGAGAGTGCCGAGCCAAATTTGCTGTTCGGGGCGGCCGCAATCTCGGATAATGGCGATCGGAGTGTCGGTAGATCGTCCGTGCTTTTGCAATTGCCAAATTATCTCGCTTAAATTGCGCCCTCCCATCAATATTACCAAAGTTTCTATCTGCACTAATGCTTCCCATTCCAAAGCATCCGGTTCATGGGCGCTCATCACTGCAAAACAGCGACTCATCACCGGATCTGTGAGGGGAATTCCTGCTAGTAAAGGTGCGGCTAATGCGGAGGATATTCCGGGTATTACTTCAAACTCGCAGCCCGCTGTTTTTAATGCTTGAATTTCGGAACTAGAACGACCAAAAATAAACGGATCGCCACTTTTTAAGCGGATCACTTGTTTTCCTAGTTGGCAATTTTTTACCAGCAAACGGTTAATTTCTTGCTGCTGGGTGGAAGGTTTGCCGCCGCGTTTCCCGACTTCGATTTTTCGACAAGTTGCTGGGATTAATTCGAGTTGCGGGATGTCGATGAGAGCATCGTAAATTAAAACTTCTGCTTGGGATAGCAGTTTGTGCGATCGCACCGTCATCAAGTTACAATCTCCGGGCCCCGCACCGACTAGATAAACTTTCCCTTTGTGGTTTTTCACAATTCCTCCTCCATAGTATAATTTAAGGAAGAAGGAAGAAGGAAGAAGGAACAATGAGCAATTATGAAATAACAAATAACCAATGCCCAATGCCCAATGCCCAATGCCCAATCCCCAACGCCCATTCCTTAACCAGAAATCCTATATTTATGCAGATTATCATCATCACGGCCGCCGATGCAAATTACTTTGAATTGGTGCAAGGTACTATTTTATCGGTGCGGGAAAAACCAGAGGGTGAAAATGTGGCGATCGGCTTTTTCGATCTCGGCTGCACTCCCGAACAGTTGCAGTGGCTGGAAACACAAGTTAATATCATTAAAAAGCCCGATTGGGACTTTGACTTTCCTGGCAGAAATGAATCTCCCGAACATTTAAAAGGACTATTAGTTAGACCTTGTTTGCGAAAATACTTTCCCAATTTTGATATATACCTTTGGATAGATGCAGATGCTTGGGTGCAAGATTGGTCAAGTGTCGAACTGTTAGTTAAAGGCGCGGCAAAACGCGGGCTGGCAATAGTTCACGAATTAGATCGAAATTATAATTTACCTTACGGCAAACAGGCTTGGTACTGGCAATTTGTTTACCGCGATTATCAAGCAGTTTGTGGAGATGAAGTAGCCCAGCAGTTATACAGCTACCCTACCATCAATGCCGGGGTGTTTGCCCTGCACACAACCGCGCCGCACTGGGAAATTTGGGCAGAATACTTGGAACAGGGATTGCAAAATTCCGTTTTAATGACCGATCAAGTAGCATTAAATCGGTTAGTTTACGCTACTGAAATGTTCGACAAAACAGAGATACTTCCAGCTCGCTGCAACTGGAGCTGCAACTTTGGTTTGCCGATTTGGGACAAGCAAAAAGCCTGTTTTGTGGAGCCGTACTTGCCGCAGGAAAAAATTGGTATCCTGCACCTGACTGGATACAAACACGATCGAGTTAAACTAACCGCAACAGACGGAGATACAGTAGAAATTAGCCTCCGCTACCAACCCATTAAAGCGAAAAAAATGACAGCACAAGGACACTCGCAAATCGCCAATAATACTTTATTGCCTACTGGAGATTACGTCTCGCCCGGATTGAAAGTTATTCTCCCAGATGCGTACTTTCCAAACATGATTGTTGGGGATACTCAGACTTCTTCGTGGCCTTATTTGCGCCGGGAAATCAAGCACAATTGGTATGTCGATCGCCGTGCTAATTCAGTCGGATTTCTCAGCCGCGACGAAGCACACATTCTTTACAATACAGCCCTGCAATTCAAAGGTAAAAAAGCCTTAGAAATCGGCTGCTGGCTGGGTTGGTCTGCTTGTCATTTAGCACTCGCCGGAGTTGAATTAGATGTTGTCGATCCGCTGTTAGAAAGAGAAGACATCAGACAAAGCGTCATCGCTTCAATTCAAGGTGCTCTCAATGCGTCGGGAGTTCAAACGACCGTCGAGCTAATACCGGGCTACAGCCCCCAAAGAGTAGAAGAATTTTCCGATCAATTCAACCGCAAATGGTCGTTAATTTTTATTGACGGAGAGCACGGAGGTGATGGGCCGTTAAATGATGCCATTGCGTGTGAAAAATTGGCTGAGGAAGATGCAATAATTTTATTTCACGACTTAACCGCTCCAGATGTTGGTAAAGGTTTAGATTACTTGAAGCAAAGGGGATGGCAAACAGTAGTATATCAAACAATGCAAATTATGGGGGCTGCTTGGCGGGGCAATGTCGAGCCAGTAAAACATCAACCCGACCCTAATATTTCCTGGCCGTTGCCAGCACATTTGCACGGCTACAATATTAGCAGTTTAGAGGCCATTCATTCTCAAACAAGCCGCCAAACCAATCACAACCAACAGTCATCTTATACAAGAAATTTTTACCAATTAATCGGAGAAGGAACTCGCACTTCTGCTAGAGAAATTATTCCCCTGCTGTTAGACTTGCTGCAACCCACTTTACCTAAAAGTGTGGTGGATGTGGGCTGCGGTACGGGAAGCTGGTTAGCGGCATTTCAGAAGTTGGGAATTGCTGATTGTTTGGGAATAGATGGCGATTATGTCGATCGCACTCTTTTAGAAATTCCTTTAAATCAGTTCCAATCCGCCGATTTAAAGCAACCGCTGCAAATAAACAGAAAGTTTGACTTAGCAATTTCCCTAGAAGTTGCGGAACATTTGCCGGCTACCTGTGCCGAAAACTTTGTTAATTCTCTCACTCAACTAGCGCCGGTGATTCTGTTTTCGGCTGCGATACCATTTCAAGGCGGTGTCGAACACGTTAACGAACAGTGGCCACAATATTGGGCTTATTACTTTCAGCAAAATGGTTTTGCAGTCATTGATTGCTTGAGAAAAAAAATCTGGAACAATGAAAAAGTAGAGCCTTGGTACGCTCAGAATATCTTAATTTTTGTCAAACAAGAATACTTATCGAAATATCCCAGGTTAGTAAATAAGTATCAAAATACCGATTTAAATCTATTAGCGATTGTTCATCCAAAGATTTATTTTTACGGCTTACAAGCGGCTCGAAATTCTAGCGAAAATTCACAGTCAAACCCTCCTGAAAGCGTCCAGCAAATTGCGGCTTCGCCACAGCTTGAAAGTCAACCTTTGATATCTGTGATTATTCCCTGTTACAATCAAGCTCATTTTTTGTCGCAAGCAGTAACTAGCGTTATCAATCAAACTTACAAAAATTGGGAAATAATCATTGTCAATGATGGCAGCTTAGATACTACTAGCACAGCAGCCAAAAATTTGATAGCAGCAAATCCCCAGCATCAAATTAGGCTAATAGAACAACCTAATCAAGGGATATCAATGGCTAGAAATACTGCCATATCGGCAGCAAACGGCGAATACATAATTCCCTTAGATGCCGATGATATTTTAGCTCCAAATGCCTTGATTTGTCTTTTAGAAATATGTCTAAAATCAAAAGTACCTTGCATAGCATTTGGTTCTTATCAACTTTTTGGCACTGAAAATCGCACCGTACCCAGTTATGATTTATATTCACCAAAAAAGATCAAACAATCTAATATGATTTGCACGTCTTCATTGTATCACAAATCAGTTTGGAATTTGGTCAACGGTTACAAAGCAGAGATGAAAGAAGGTTATGAGGATTGGGAATTTTGGGTTAATTGTCACAAACATAGCATTCCTTTTTTAGGAACGAGAGAAATAGTTCTTAATTATCGTCGCGTTCATGGTACTAGGAATGAAACTGCTCAAAGTTACCATCATAAATTGGTAGCACAAATTGTTTCTTACAATCCAGAACTATACGATATTGAAAGTGTAAACAGTGCTAACAAACTATTGAAATCAATCGGAAATTAATCTTCTTTCTAAGGACTAAAGTCTTTACTACGAACAATTTTCCGAAAATTTGTAGTCAGGAGTTTAGTGTGATCTACATATCGGCAATCACATCCAAAAAACGCTTAACCTGTTTTTCCCAAGTCCAATCCAGCATAAAATTAGCCGCAGCTAAACCGCGACGTTTTGATTCTTCGCGATTAGTATAAACTTGTTCCAAAGCCTCGACAACTTCTGCAACCTCAGACTCTCCCCAACCTTCTACACCGGAAAAAGGAGCAGTCGGTTTAACTCGTCCTTGACTCCATAAAGGATAGCAAATGTGGCTGTAAATTAAGTCTAAATGACCAGTATTTGCTGATAGAATAGTCGGAATTCCGCAGGCCATACTTTCCATCGCGACTAAATTAGTACCGCCTTCACAGCGGTTGGTGAAAACAGCGCAGTCGGCTTCTCGCAAAATTTGTCCGGTGAGGTAATTGGGAATTAAGCCGATGTCGATAAAAGAGTCAATCGGCAAACCGTTAGCCACTAACCATTGGGAAATTTCTAAACTTCCGTCGCGGTTGATATTGGGAAGTCCGGCTACGTTTCCGGTTTGTTCGATTCCTAGCATATACTGAGGCCAGAAGTTGTGCCATGTTGTTAGTAACAAAGCCTCTGGATGTTTGGCGCGAAATCGTTTGAAAGCGGCAATTACAATATCTTGACCTTTGCGATATTCCAGTTTGCCGCCGGAGAAAATGACGAAGCGATCGCCAAATAGATTAGATTTGGGTGCAGGATGGAAAATTGTTGGGTCAATTCCTTGATGTACCATCGCCACATTAGTCAAGCCGCAGCTTCTCAAAACATCCGCATTCCAGTTAGAACCTGCGACAATCACGCTATATTTTTTGGCCGTTTCTAGTGCTTCTGCTGTGATTCGTGTGTCTTCAAAAAATATGACTCCTATTTGACAAGCGCTGGTAATTTGATTGTCAACTCCAGAGGATGCTAAATTATTCCCCAAAGCGTAAAGTACGGGAAAATTACAACTGATTTGTTTGTCGGAATTTGCTGCTACTAATTCCTGAAAACTTTTGTGCTTTTCAATTACAGGTAACAACAGCGATTTATGCAGCGGATTCATCGATTCTGAGGTGATTGATGGCGGTGCTAAAAGTGCAACTTCCCAGGCAGGATTTTGCCGCAGTTGTAGTGTTAAATTCATGGCGTAAATTCCCCAGCCGCTGGTGATGCTGAGGGGCCAACTAATGCCGATTCCGGTAATTTGTGGGGGAGTTTCTGGGGGTTGAATTTGAGGCGGAGTTTCTGGGGGTTGAAGCCGAGGCGGAGCCTCTGAATATGCGTTACCAGGCAGAGCCTGGTAACGAGTAGATTGTAGGGGCGGTGCCCCCGTGCCCGCCCTCTCTAGCAAGGCTGCTTTTATACGATCGCAAACTCCCTCCCAATCACCAGCTTTTTGCTGCCTAAACAGACGCACAGTGGGATACCAAGGGCTATCTTCGCGTTCCAACATCCAGCGCCAATCGGGAACAAAAGACAGCAAAATCCAGACAGGTTTGCCCAAAGCACCGGCCAAGTGCCCGACAGAAGTATCTACGCAAATTACTAAATCGAGTTGCGAAATAATTGCTGCTGTGTCGGCAAAATCGACGCAATATTCGCTCAAATCTTCAATTTGGTGTTGCTTTAATAAAGTGCGTGAAGCGCTGCTATCCTGTTGGGAATCGCCCGCTGACAAATCTTTCTGAAGACTGTAAAAACTCACTCCCGGAACATCTACAAATTTCAAAAAATCGCTCAATTTACACGATCGCTGATGATTGTTGCGGTGCAGCGGGCCGCCCGCCCACACAAGACCTACTTTTAGTTTATTGTTCGGCTCTATGGAAAATTTAAAATCCTGTGGCGGGGCTAAATAAGGAATATTTGCCGGTATATTTTCCAAAGTCGTTCCCAGAATTCTGGGCAAACTTAGCAGGGGGGCTTGCACTTGAAAATCTATCAAATCGCTCGGCCTGACTCCTACTCGATCGACTCCTGCAATTCCTTCAAATAAACGCTTCAGCAAGACATGACAAGCAACAATAACTTTGCCGCCTTTTTGCTTAACTAAAGGCGCGTAACGGATAAACTGTATCGTATCACCAAAACCTTGTTCAGGGTGCAATAAAATTGTTTTTCCCTGCAAATCAGAGCCGTCCCAAAGCGGTTGCTCAAAAGAGCGCTGATCCAATTCTTCAGTTTGCCAGCGCGATTCGTACTCCGCAAAACCACGCTTCAAATCTCCAGTTAAGAGCAAAGCGAAGGCTAGTTTCAAGCGCCAATTTGGCGAGTTGGGACGTAGTTGAATTGCTTTATTGTAGAAGTCGATCGCCTCTGCGACTTGTCCCTGTTCTTCGAGGGCTGCACCCAAGTATAAGTTAGTTTCAGCCTGGTTGGGATTGATTTTTAGCGATTTTTGGTAATGAGCAATAGCCTCGGCTATTTGCCCGTTTTCCTGTTTGATATCACCTAAACAACTGTGGGCTTCTGCGTGGCTGGGTGAGGCAGCAATTACTTGTTCGTAGCGAGCGGCTGCTTGTGCTTTTTTACCTTGTTTTTGTAAAGCATTTGCTATGTGAAATTGTACCTGTGCGGGCGATAAATAAAATCGAGGCGAAGCCTCGGAATCTGCGTTACCAGGCACAGCTTGGAAAC
Organism: Microcoleus sp. T3_B1; assembly: GCF_036700445.1. Lineage (NCBI taxonomy): Bacteria > Bacillati > Cyanobacteriota > Cyanophyceae > Oscillatoriales > Microcoleaceae > Microcoleus > Microcoleus sp. T3_B1. The sequence goes on along the minus strand of NZ_JAUBOX010000038.1, from coordinate 18,072 downwards.
GAGTAGATTGTAGGGGCGGTGCCCCCGTGCCCGCCCTCTCTAGCAAGGCTATTTTTATGCGATCGCAAACTCCCACCCAATCGCCCGGTGTTTGCTGCCGAAACAGCCGCGCTGTCGGATACCAAGGGCTGTCTTCGCGTTCCAACATCCACCGCCAATCCGGCATAAAACACAGCAAAATCCATACCGGTTTACCCAAAGCACCGGCTAAGTGCGCGATAGCAGTATCCACGCAAATTACTAAATCTAGTTGCGATATCACCGCCGCAGTATCGGCAAAATCGTTCAAATTGTCGCTCAAATCAATCACGGGAATTTGAGTTAACAAAGTACGATTCCCAGCCGACATTTCTTTCTGAAGACTGTAAAAAATTACACCGGGAACATCTAAGAATTGCAGGAAATAGCTTAAATCGCTCGATCGCTGAAAATCCTTCAAATGTTCCGCACTTCCCGCCCACGCAATCCCAACTTTAAACTTGCCATCGGAATTTAGAGAGAATTGCCAATTCGGCGGCGCAGCTAAATAAGGAACATTGGCCGGTATATTTTCTAAATTTGTTCCGAGAATATACGGCAAACTCATCAGCGGTGCTTGCAGTTGGAAATCCGGCAATTCATCCATCCGAATCACCACTTGTTCAATCCCCGGAATCTGCTTAAATAAACGCTTCAGTTCTTGATAGCAAGAAAGGATTACTTTGCCGCCTTTTTGCTGCACAATTGCCGCGTATCGCACAAATTGAATGGCATCGCCCAAACCTTGTTCGGATCGGAGCAAAATAGTTTGGCCGTTCAAATCTGAACCGTCCCAAACTGGTTGGTCAAAATTCAACCGTGGTAATTTTTTCGCCTGTTCTGTTTGCCACCGCCACTCGTATTCTGCTAAACCGCGCGCCAAGTCCCCAGTCAACAGCAAGACTAAGCTTAAATTGAAGTGAGCCTTAACACAATTTGCATCAATTTCGATAGCTTTAGTGTAACAAAAAATAGCTCGATTTACGTCTCCTAATTGTTCAACAGCACTGCCTAAATTAGTAAGAGCTTCTATATAATTAGGACTCAAAGATATGGCTCGTTCCAGACTAGAAATTGCCTGTTCTATTTTTCCCGCAGCCAAGCATAACGTTCCCAGGTGATAGTGTCCTTTAGGATTGTGCGGTTCTGCTTCAATTGCACGCTCGTAAAGGCGTTCAGCCTCGGCTAGCTGAGATTGTGTTTGCATCGCCGCACCCAAATTTACCAGCGCTGGCGCATAATTGGAATTGACAGAAAGTGCTTGATGAAAACAGGCGATCGCAGTCGGCAACTCGCCCTGCTGCTGGAGTGTCGCGCCAAGATTGTTGAGAGCTTTGACGTAAATCGGATTCAGGGCGATCGCCTTTTGAAAACAAGATACAGCATCGGGTATATTGCCTCGATCTTGCAGCAAAATACCCAAGTTATTGTGCGCTTGAGCGCAGTTCGGATCGATTGCGATCGCGCGCTGATAATAGGCGGCAGCTTCGGCTAAATCGCCTGTTTGGTGCAGCGTCACTGCCAAATTCGTGGCGGCTTCGATCGAATTCGGCTGCCAAACTAAAGCATTTTTAAAACAAGCGATCGCCTCGGAGAATCTACCTTGCGCTTTCAGAACATTTCCGCAATTGAACTGTTCTTGAGCTAAGTCAACATTGGACTGAGCTTCTATTCGTGGTTGAGCTTCCTGATGCTGAGAAATTATTTCTCTCAGCGCCAAAGCAGCCCGCTCTAAAACTCCTTCCCAATCCCCCGCAGTAGACTGGCGAAACAGCCGCGCCGTCGGATACCAAGGACTATCTTCGCGTTGCAACATCCACCGCCAATCCGGCACAAAACACAGCAAAATCCACACGGGTTTGCCCAAAGCACCAGCCAAGTGCGCCACAGAAGTATCTACAGAAATCACTAAATCCAGAGCCGATATTACAGCCGCAGTATAGGCCATATCTTGCAAATTAGAGCTTAAATCTGTTACGGGCATTTGCTCTAACAAAGCGCGATCGTCTGCTGTCATTTCCTTTTGCAAGCTGTAAAATTCTGCTCCCGGAATATCTAACAGTTGGGACAACAAATTTAGCGGTAACGATCGCACTTTATTTTGGGAATGTTGAGCATTTCCCGACCACACAATCCCTATTTTCAAATTAGCAGTTTGGCGAATAGTACATTCCAAACCGGGCGGCGGAGCTAAATAAGGAACTTTGGCGGGTATACTTTCTAAAGTTGTTCCCAGAAGGTGCGGCAAACTCATTAGATGCGCGCGAACTTGAAAATTTCGCGCATCCTCTGGATTAACTATTAACTCATCGATTCCCGCAACTTGTGCAAACAAGCGGTGCAACTGCGGCAAACACCAAACAATTACCCTACCGCCTTTTTGTTTAACTAAATCTGCGTAGCGGATAAACTGAATTGCATCGCCTAAACCCTGTTCCGGGCAAAGCAAAATAGTTTTTCCTTGCAAATCTTTGCCGTCCCAAACCGGCTGTTGAAAACTGTAGTCCGGGTACTCTTTTTGTGGAACCAGCAGTCGCCATTCGTACTCGGAAAAACCGCGCTGAAAATCTCCCGCCAGCAGCAAAGCTAAACCTAAATTTAGGTGAGATTCGGGGCTAGCGACATTGAATTTAACTGCTTGGCTGTAGTAGGTGACAGCATCCGCAAATTGTCCGCGATTGTGCAAAGCACTTGCCAAACTGTAGAGGGGATTGATATAACCGGGTTTGAGTTCGATCGCCCGACGGTAAAAATCGATCGCCTCTGCCATGTTTCCCGCTTCCTCAAAAGCTTTGCCCAGATTGTTCAAAGCTTCTGGAAAGTCGGGTTTCAGGCTCAAAGCTTGCTGATAGCAGGCGATCGCATCTTCAATTTTGCCCTGTTTCTGCAGGACAATTCCCAGATTGCAGCGAGCCTGTGCACTGGCTGGCAATTTCTGAATCGCTTGCTGGCAAAAAGCTAGAGCCTCATCTAACTTATCTTGGTTAGACAGCCAACTCCCCAAAGCGAGATCGATTTCTGCCAAATGCGGTTGCAGCGCCAGAGCTCGATCGTAGTATGCGATCGCATCTGAAATTTTGCCCTGTCGGATCGAGGCGTATGCTAAATGCTGCAAAGCCTCCACATCATTGGGAGCGATCGCGATCGCCCGTTCGTAATTCGCGATCGCCCGTTCGTAATTTGCGCCCGCTTCCGCTTCCTCCCCTTGCTCCTCCAAAGCAATTCCCAAATTCAAATAAGCCACCGCGCAATTAGGATTGACTTGAATCGCTTGCTCATAGCAGCTTATAGCCTCCGCCACATCCCCTTGCTCTTCCCGCAACAGGCCCAAATTAATCAGCGCTTCCGCGCAATTCGGGTTCAAAGACAGCGCCCGCTCATATTCTGCGATCGCCTCTGCAGTCTCCCCTGCTTCCGCGAGCGCGCTGCCCAAATTGCTTGCAGTTTCCGCCAAATTCCCGTCGATTGCTAGGGCTTGTCGGTAGTGCGCGATCGCCTCTGTTAGCCGGCCGCTTTGCTGTTTGACAACGCCTAAATTGCTGTGCGCGGCTGCGTAATTAGGATCGATCGCGATCGCTCGCTCATAACATTTGATGGCACCGCCAAAATCGGCTTGCTGCTGCAAATCCACGCCCAACCGAAACTCTGCATCCGCTGAATCCGACGGCACAAATGCTGCAGCAACCGCGCCTAGAGCTTCCGCCACCCGATCAAAAACGTCCTCCCAGTCGCCCCGCTGATGCTGGCGAAACAGCCTTGCGCTTGGATACCAAGGACTATCTTCGCGCTCCAACAGCCACCGCCAATCCGGCGAAAACGCCAGCAAAATCCACACTGGTTTGCCCAAAGCGCCCGCCAAATGGGCGACAGCGGTATCGACACTAATGACTAAATCCAGTTTGGCGATCGCAGCAGCAGTATCGGCAAAATCGCCAAAATGCGGGCTCAAATCTACGATCGACGTTTGATTCAACAGCGCGCGATCGGCCTCGGAAACCTCTTTCTGCAAGCTGTAAAAACTTACCCCCGAAACGTCCAAAAGCGGCAGAAACTGACTTAAACTGCAAGAACGCTGCTTGTTTTTGCGGTGTTTTGGATTTCCCGCCCAGACAATGCCAACTTTCAAAGTGCGATCGGGCCCAAGCGTAAATTCAGCACCCGCAGGCGGAGATAAATAAGCAGTATTTGCTGGTATTGTTTCCAGCTTTGTACCGATAATATAGGGCAAACTCAACATCGGCGCTTGCACGTCAAATTCCGGCAGTTGCTCCCCTTTAACTATTAGCAAATCAATGCCGTCAACCGTTGCAAATAAACGGTGCAATTGCGGGTAACAGCCCACAATGACCCTACCGCCTTTATTTTTGACGATCGCAGCGTAGCGAATAAACTGAAGCGAATCGCCTAAACCTTGTTCGGCGTGCAGCAAAATAGTCTTTCCCACCAAATCAGAACCGTCCCATAGCGGCCGGTATTCTCTCGCCGAAACAGTATTATCCGGCCCCGTCAAAAAACAGGAATGACCAGTGTGAAATTCTTTAATTTGCCAGCGCCACTCGTATTCAGCGAGACCATTTTCCAAATCTCCCACCAACAGCAAAGCCAAGGATAAATTCAGGTGAGCGCTAGCATGATTCGGACTTAAATGAATCGCTCGTCTGTAGCAGGATATGGCATTTTCTACCGCGCCTTTTTCCAGAAACGTCCTGCCTAAATTGTTGATAGCTTCCACAAAATCCGGCAGCAATTCTAGAGCTTTGTGATAATACTCCAACGCATCTTCTAAATTGCCCTGTTCTTGCAAAACAGTTGCCAGATTGTTGTAAGCTTCCCAGCTATGCGGATTAATTTCCAGCGCTCGCCGGTACAGCTCGATCGCCCTGAAAAGTTCGCCTTTTTCTTGCAGCGCCACCGCTAAATTAATCAGTGCGGGTACGAAATTCGGTTCAGCGACAAGAGCTTGTTCGTAATGTGCGATCGCCTCTTCCGCTTTACCTTGTTCCTCAAAAATCTTTGCCAAGTTGTAAGATGTTTGAGGAATATTGGGATTAAGCGCTAAAGCTTCTCGGTAATGCGACATAGCTGCGTCCAATTCGCCCTTTTCTTGCTTGAGAAAACCAAAATTAATCCGCGCTTGGACGCAACTTGGGTCAAGAGATATAATCTGTTCGTAAATGGCGATCGCCTCTTCCCGATCTCCTGTTTCCATCAAATGCTCTGCTTGCCGCAATAAATCCTCTAAAACAACCAAATTCTCCCCGCCGTTTTCGATCGCAATCGATGTCTCAATCCCCTGCGATTGATTAACTGTGGAGCGTTCCGCTAACCCTTCGCTCGCAATCACAAATGTTTGTTTACTCTCTTGAACTACGCTTGCACCTGTCATTTTGAGAGCTACATAATCGAGATCCGGCGTAGGATTAGCAGTCATTCCGAGTGAAACTAAGTCAAGCTGATCGTGGGCAGAATCCTCGGAATAACTAGCAGTATTGGCAATCGCAAAAGAACTTAAAGCCACCTGCACTTCCTCAAACAATTCTTGCCAACTTTCCGGCTGACTTTGACGGAAAAGCCTCGCAGTTGGATACCAAGGATTGTCTTCACGATCCAGCAGCCAACGCCAGTCAGGAGCAAAAGAAAGCAGCACCCAAACCGGTTTTCCTAAAGCACCGGCTAAGTGCGCCACAGCCGTATCGACAGTAATGACTAAATCCAGTTGAGATATAGCCGAAGCGGTATCAGCAAAGTCGTTCAAATGCGGAGTTAAATCCGGCACTAAGTGTTGATGCAACAAAGTGCGATCGCTCTCGGACAAGTTTTTTTGTAAACTATAAAAAGCAATTCCCGGAACATCCAAAAATCGAATAAAATCGCTCAAGCTGCAAGAACGCTGATTGTCTTTCCGGCGCTGCGGACTCCCCGCCCAAACAATCCCTACCTTCAATTTTGCATCAGAAGAAAGCGCAAACTTGCACTCAGCAGGCGGAGCTAAATAAGGAACATTTGCTGGTATTGTTTCCAGAGTTGTCCCCACAATTCGCGGCAAACTCATCAGAGGTGCGTGAACGTCAAATTCTGGCAAACCCTCCAGACTAACTGATAAATATTCAATACCAGCAACTGTCGCAAACAACCGCATCAGTTCTGGATAGCAAGCCACCATAACTTTAGCGCCTCGGCTCCGAAGAATCGGCGCGTAGCGAATAAACTGAATAGAATCGCCGAAGCCTTGCTCGACGTGCAGTAAAATAGTTTTTCCCTGCAAATCCGAACCATCCCAAACCGGCTGTTTAAATTGCCTCGGTTGTAGTTGCGGAGTGCGCCACCGCCACTCGTATTCAGCAAAACCGCGCTGAAAGTCTCCGAACAATAGCAAAGTTAAGGCGAATTCCAGGTGGGCGGTGGCGTTGTCTGGCTGCAATTCCAAGGCTCGACTGTGACAAGAAAAAGCTTCTTGAAATTCTCCTAAATCGACCAAAGCGTGTCCTAGATTGTTAATAGCCTCCACGAAGTCTGGCTTTAAGTTTAATGCTTGTCTGTAGTAGAATATGGCGGCTTTTACATTACCTTGTTCGTGGTAAAATGCTCCTACATTGTTGTGAGCTTCGGGATTGTTTGGTTCTAGTTTTACAGCTTGCTGGTAGCAGTTGAAAGCTTCGTCTAATTTACTTTGCTGCTGCAAAACTGTTCCCAAGCCCATCAGGGAATATGTCAAATTTGGATTAATTTTTAAAGCGTGCCGATAACAGGCGATTGCCTCGTTTAATTGATTTTTTTGTTTATATAAATGTCCTAAATTGTGGGCTGTTTCCGGCAGGTTGGGGTCGAGTTGCAGCGCGGTTTGGTAATATAAAATTGCCGAGTCTATTTCGCATAATTGCTGTTTTGCCCAGCCCAAATTATTGTAAGCGAGTGCGGAATTGGGCTGGATTTTGATGACTTGTTCGTAACTGGCGATCGCCCTTTGATACTCGCCTACATCCAGTAAAAGATTAGCTTTATTTAAATGTGCTTCTACAAAATTGGGGTTTTGGGCGATCGCCTTTTCGTAAAAGTCGATCGCCTCTGCAATTTTTCCCTGCTGTCTCGCCGCTATTCCCAACAAACACAGCACGTTTGCTGATTCCGGCTGTACTTCTATGATTTGCCGGTACAAATTCTCAGCTTCTAACAAACGTCCCGCTTGGTGATGTTCCCAAGCTATTTTCAAACAGTCTTCTGCACCCAATTTGCCAGCAGATTTTAGAGATTTTTTTTGAGAAGCCATAGTTGTCTTGGTTGTTTGGGAGTTCGCTAACTTGTAATTGCCAACTTCTTCTAATTTGTTAACTCTTCCTTCCTTTTTCCTTCCCCCTTCCTTCTTCCTTCTTCCCCCTTCCCCATTCCTTCTTCCTTCTTCCGACTTCCATCGGACTGACATCCGTTACATCCGTTACATCCGTTACAGAATCCGTTGCCGAACTTCCTTCTTCCTTCTACCTGACATCCGTTACATCCGTTACATCCGTTACACAATCCGTTGCCGAACTTCTACCCCAACAAACAAGCTGCGGGAAAAATCAGATATTCTAAGAAAAACAACTTCCAGATAAACTGATAAAATGCAGCAATTTCTCTTTTATCGTCCAAATCAACTTTCGCGCTCCAAAACCACATCAAACCCAAAGCCGCCAAATGAGAAACTGCCAGAAACACTAAATTAACATTAGACAATACGATCGCTCCCGCCAAAGTCGCGCCCAAATAACAAACCGTCAACACCCAGCGAGATAAATTAAAGACGGCCGGCTTGCCCAGCTCAATCGTAAACGTAGTAATATTATATTGCTTGTCCCCTTCCATGTCGGGGATATCTTTAAAAATGGCGATCGCAAACGTAAACACCACAACAAAAACCGTCAGCACCCAAACTTCCGCAGGAATCTCAAAAGACATACTCTTCAAACTCCAGCCCGAAAAAGCGCTTTTCGCCATTCCCAAAGCCAACACCCAATTAAAGTGCAAAAATAACCCTAAATTTACGATCGCGCCCCGCACAGTAAAAATGCACAGCGCCGCCCACAAAGGAAAGCGTTTCAGCCGAATTGGCGGCAGAGAATAAGCAGTCCCAATCGCCAAACTAACGCCAACGGTAGCCAGCAAAAACGGGCCTTGCAAAACTGCCGTCAAAATTGCTATAATTCCCGTGGCAATTACAATTAATTCCCCGGTTTTCCGAGAAAACACTCCCGATGCGATCGGCAAATACGGCTTATTAATTTTATCAATTTCAACATCTTCTAACTGGTTCAATCCCACAATATAAATATTGCCGCAAATGCAAGCCAACCAGGCACAAGCTAGGGGCCCAAATACAGGATTCACAAACAGCCGCGCACTTTGGGCTATCGCGTACAAAGCCAATACACTCAAGCTAGTACCCACAATTGTGTGCGGCCGAGAAAACTCCCAAAATGCCCTCACCCAGCTTTGCGGAGCCGAGCCATTTTTATCAATCCAAGACTTGCCCATCGAATCATTGCCCATAAATCTCACACCCGCACCAAACAAATAATATTCTGTAGGGTGTGCAATGCACACCTTACTCATCAACTCAAGACTCAAAACTTCTCTGATATATGCCTGTTATTTTACAGCACAAATCAGCCCAAAACGAATCAACCCGCTCTGATATCCACGGCTCATCAATCCGAGAGCAAGTGCAGCTTGAATAGTAGTCCAACCGCTAGTTAGCAAACCCCAAATCGCGCTCGGAGTCAAAGCAGAATCGATCACCACATCCCAAAAAGGAGCCACAGCTTTTGACCAATCAGCGGTGCGAATACTTGTCAAAGGCAAACTGCGAACAATTTCCTCGTATTCCGGCAAAGAAATCACATAAGGCAAAGCATAAACTCGGTAAATTTCTGCCAATTCCTTTCTTTCTTCATCAGTTAATTCTCCCGCCGTTTCTCCCAGCGGGCGGTGACACCAAGTTGCCAAAATCAAAGTTCCTCCCGGCTTCAGTACGCGGCAGCATTCCTGCAAAAACTTAATTTTGTCTGGCATATGTTCGCCACTTTCGAGCGACCAAACCAAGTCGAAGGACTCATCAGGAAAAGGCATATTCAAAGCATCGGACACCAAAAAATTCACATTGCTTTCTAACCCAGCAATTTTAGCGCGTTCAGTCGCTCTGTTTGCCTGTACCGGACTCAGAGTTATCCCGGTAGCTGTAACGACGCTAGCGCCCGTTTTATTTGGTTCGGCAGATATGCTAAAATCACGATCGCTCCTGCCATCCAACTTTAAATTATTTTCCGCGATCGAACTAAACTTTTGAGTCAAATACAGCGTGCTGCCGCCGATACCGCAACCGACATCGAGAATGCGGTAAGATTCACAGAGTGCCTTCTCTGACGGTACTCCAGCCCAGCCCAGCAGTTCTTCTATCAAATCTATCTGAGCCTGTCGGCGCTCTTTTTTCAAATTGCCATCCGGGCCGTAGTAACCGTGGTGCATATGTTCGCCCCACACCTGCTCCCACAAACCGCTAGAAGCGTCGTAAAGTTGCTGAATTTGCTGGTAAAGTGTTGATGTCATCGCCGGATCGCAAGTTATTAAAGGAATTCTACCGTTATTTTCCCGATGTTGTCATAGAATTTGGCGATTGAGTTCGATCGGTCTCCGGCATTCGCCAGATAGAGATGTCCTGATTTCCAGCCCGACGCTCTATTTGTGGGTTCCCTCTCAAACCTCAAATCTCAAATCCATTTGTGGCTTCCCTCTCAAACCTCAAATCTCAAATCGATTTGTGGGTTCCCTCTCAAATCTAAAATTTCACATTGATTTGTGGGTTGCGTCTCAAATCTAAAATTTCACATTGATTTGTGGGTTGCGTCTCAAATCTAAAATCTAAAATCTAAAATCTAAAATCGAATGACTGTCTCGCGAACCATTGCTTTGGGCTTTCTCGCTGTCATCCTCATAGGTGCTCTATTACTGATGATGCCCTTTTCCACAATTGATGGAACTTGGAGCGATCCAATAACAGCACTGTTTACCTCTACTTCCTCTGTCTGCGTCACGGGCTTGTCGGTTGTAGATGTCGGAAAATATTACTCTTTTTGGGGGCAACTGTGCCTAGTTTTACTGGTGCAAATAGGAGGGTTGGGCTACATGACAGCCACGACTTTCTTGCTGCTGTTATTGGGCCGCCGCTTTGGCTTGAAAGACAAAGTTGCCCTGCAACAATCTCTCGACAAATCCGGGCTAGCCGGCGTCGTACAACTCGTGCAGTCAATTCTAGCAACAACGCTTTTGTTTGAATTAACAGGAGTGTTTTTGCTGATGACGGTTTTCGTCCCCCAATACGGATTTAAACAGGGTGTGTGGTCTGCTATATTTCACAGCGTTAATTCCTTTAACAACGCTGGTTTTAGCATCTATTCAGATAATTTGATCGGCTACATCAGTTCGCCTATGGTTAACTTCACCGTCACTGGTTTAATCATCTTTGGGGGAATCGGCTATCAAGTAATTATGGAAATGTACCTGTGGCTGCGCGATCGCTTCAACAAAAGCCCTATCTGCACAGTTTTTTCCCTGAACTTCAAAGTTGTTACCACTACAACGGCTGTCCTTTTAATTTTAGGAACGCTAGCCTTTTTGGTGCTGGAATACGACAACCCAGACACTTTCGGCGCTCTAAATTTTCCTCAAAAGCTGATGGCAGCTTGGTTTCAATCTGTTACTCCCCGCACGGCCGGGTTCAATACAATTAGCATTGGCCAAATGACCGAAGCCTCGCTATTTCTGACCATCGCGCTGATGTTTATCGGCGCCAGTCCTGGCAGCACCGGCGGCGGAATCAAAACCACAACTTTTAGGATATTGTTTTGCTGTACCACAGCAGTTGTCGAAGGCCAGGAAGATGTGGAGTGCTATCAGCGTCAGATCCCGCCACCAATGATTCTGAAAACCATTAGCGTAGTCTTCGGTTCCCTGTTGGTCGCGTTCACCTCTGCAATTTTAATCGAGCTGACCAATCCCCAAGTAGAATTTATCGCAGCGCTGTATGAAGCAGTTTCAGCTTTTGGCACGGTCGGTCTTTCCACTGGGATTACACCCACGCTTTCAGCGATCGGTAAGTTGATTTTGATTGCTACAATGTACATAGGTCGCGTTGGGATACTGCTGCTGGTGAGTGCTGCCTTCGGCGACCCAAAACCCAGGTCTTTTAAGTATGCTGAGGAAAGTTTGTTAGTGGGATAAAAAAATCCTGTCTCGTTGCTGATAATCTAAACAATGGGTGACAACCCAAATCAACTTTTACTACTTACCCAAAAATCAAAAGGAGGCGGCGCTGTCTCTGTTCAAATTTAAACAGCAAGACGCTCAGCGCTGGAAATTTAGTGAACCTGTCATCTTTGAATTTTTTTCGCACTTTGCGCGCCGACAACAAGCAGTTTGCCGTTATTGGTTTGGGACGCTTCGGCAAAGCTGTGTGTTCGACTCTGCACGGCTTGGGTTACGAAGTCTTGGGAGTTGACACCGATGAAAAAAAAGTAACTCAAGCTTTGACCGATCGTATTGCTGCTCACGTTGTGCAGTTAGATTCTACTGAGCCTAGCGCTCTTGCTGAAGCCGGCATATTTGAATTTGAAACAGTGATTGTTGCGATCGGCAATTACCTAGCAGAAAGCATTACCACCACCCTTAATCTTAAGGAAGGGGGGGTACGTCACGTAATAGCCAAAGCTTCTTCGGAAACTCACTTAAAACTGTTGAAAAAAGTCGGCGCAGATCATGTAGTTTTTCCAGAACGAGAAATGGGCTGCTCTTTGGCCCGCCTTCTTACAAAACCCAGCATTTTAGAACGCTTTGACCTGGACCCAGATCACAGCATCGTTGAGTTGCTCGTTCCTGAAAAGTTTGACGGTAAAACCATCTCCGAATTGGAGCTCCGGCGCAAGTATGGTTTGAACTTGCTAGCAGTCGGGCGCGCCGACAAGTTCGAGATTAATCCGGAGCCAAGCGAACGCTTGAGAAAGGGCGACGCGATGGTAGTAATTGGTTCTAATAAAGATATCAATCGCTTGCCAATTTAACAGAGCGGCATTTTATGCACATATAGCAACAGTCTTGGACTCAGAAACCCGGTTTCTGGAGTTCCGAGTGTCTAAGTCCTCAGCAATTCTTGCGGGATGTGTGAAAATTTCAGACTCTTACAAACCCGGTTTATCTTAGATAAACCGGGTTTCTCTGTCAATCTTGATGTTCTAATTTTTAACTGAAATATCTAAATTGAATTTCACCAGTTCTGGGGTTGGTTCCGTCTTTGCGACCCCCTCGGAGAACCTAGCCAGACAAATCGCGAAAAATTTTAACAAAGTAGCAGCACTCGATCGCGCTCCCGCAAATCATAGGAGCGCTAGCCCTGAAAATTCAGCCGACTTTCAATATTTTTTGCAAATAAGCTTTGCCAAAAACCACCACCGCCAAGACTAGAGCGAGTTCAACAGGCCAAGGACACGCCGCCACAAACCAAATTAACGAACAAACTCCAATAATTGCAGCTATCGGAGCCGGAATTCCGTCTAGCGTTCTATTGTCAGTCCCGGCAGTCACCCACCCAGCAATCAAGCAGACCGTCAACGGAATCAAGCAACTTGTGATCATGATTTTTACCCCATCAATTTTTTTACATATGGCATCTGAACATATTGTAACAATACATCAAAAATTGGGAAATGCACCATGAATTGCGATAAAATTTAAGATTACATACTTAATAAATAGGTAGGCGGAATTAAACTGATCTATGTAACAGTATGTAAACAGGCTTGACGTAGCCACCATTAGGGAATTGGGATACTTTACAATCATTGACATACTTGCGTTTGACAGCGCCTACCTACTGACGCTGGGATCATAATAGTTGGTAATTTTTAGCTTCGGCTATCTCCGAAGGCAGAATTATAGCGGTTCTCAAAAAAGTGAGGTATGCCCTATGCCCTATGCCCTATGCCCTATGCCCTATGCCCTATGCCCATGAGTACCTCATATGAGAGCTCGAAAGGCTATAGGTTGGCATCAGGTAGAATTGAGGGATTTTTTTTTCTAAAGAAGTGCTGAAAGCTTTCTACCTTGAGATGAATTGCAATGCGGCCATCTCTGCAAGTTATAGTGAGGATTGCAGTCAGTTACTGTAGAGCGTGAATCAATGCTGGGCAAATTTTTTCGCAAGCCAGAATCAGAAAACATCGATCGCGTCCCGCCGGGTCAATACCTCGCCAACGGCTTTCCTGTGCTGACCTACGGCGATACACCCTCTGTCAGCATTGAAAGTTGGGAATTTAAAGTCTGGGGATTGGCAAAACCAAAAACCTTCACTTGGTCGGACTTCCAGGCCATGCCCCAAAGTAACTTTACTGCGGATTTTCACTGCGTCACCCGGTGGTCAAAACTCGACGTGCAGTGGACGGGAGTCAAAGTCACAGATTTTATGAACTACATAGAAGTCGATCCGAAAGCTATGCACGTCTTGGAACACTGCTACGGCGGCTACACGACTAACATTGCGATCGCCGACTTCCTCCGAGAAGAAAACTTTTTCGCCCACACCGTCTTCGGCGAACCTCTATCCGCAGACCACGGCGGCCCAATGCGGCTCGTAGTTCCCCACTTGTACGCTTGGAAAAGCGCTAAATGGATTAACGGCCTGGAGTTTACAGAAACCGAAGAACTCGGTTTTTGGGAACGCAACGGCTACCATCGGCGGGGCGAACCGTGGGCAGAGGAACGCTATAGCGGTCTGTTTTGATGCGGGCGATCGGGAGCAAGGACGGGGCCAGAGCTTCTCTATACAATCTTTGTTGAGAGGCAATCCGCTCTTTTACCGCTTCAATCTGCAGAAATTGCATCGGGTCGATCGCATCTTTGGGATATCTGACGCGACGGGCTCTATCTAATTCAACCAAAATACGTAAACGCAACGATCGCATTTTGTACGTAATTTACCCGATAGATAAACTACTTTAACTCCCCTACACAAGTCCCAAAAAACAAATATTCCCAGTTTCGGGTTAATATCAAACTCCTTTAACTGTCAGTGTACACAAATATTACCGTATTTATACTTAAGTATCGGCGGTTGAGGATGGAGACTTGACAATATAATAAAAAATTAGCATAAGCCCGATCCAAATCAGTTTTGCTCACCCGCCCTCCCATGCCCGCGACTGCAAGGTTTCAATCCACAATATTTATAATTATTTAGTGGGTATTATTAGGGAGCGATCGCCCGTCTGCAGATGTGATCGACAGCATTTATGAAGGTTATGTAAAGGCTTGATAAAGAATTGGTCAAACTTTACCTAAAGTACCCCAACTGCAAACAAAGTATCGCATAATGAAAATATTAAGACCATCGCACAAAAGGAACAGGTTTATGAATACCAAACTCTTATCCGCCCTAGCAGCTACCGCCGCCGCCACAGCTCTGTTTGGCGCCGGATCTCCCGCTCAGGCCTTCTCCTTTGGTACCAACGGCATCACATTCAGTCAAGATCAAGATGTCAAGTTTAAATTCAAAGAGTCTCACGGTGGGTATACTTCCTCTTTGGGAATCTACCAGGTGAACGGCTTCACACTCGCTAACGTTGCCAAGTTATTTTCGGAAACTAAATCCTCAGACGACGGCAGCGCTAACGAATGGAAAGGAACTTTGGGCAATACCGTCACGGGTTCTGGCGAGGTAGTATTCAGATTCTTGGCAAATCAAGTTTACACTTTGGGACTCTCCAGCACTTTCGGGGAGGCGTCGAAGGGCATGGTCTACTCGACATCAGGGCTGAACCTGAACGTCGCCTCTACCGGCAGCCAGCAAGCCGTGTTTGGCGCCGCGCCGCTGTGGAGCGCACTCAACACAGCAGCAACCAACAGCTTCGGAGATGCCGGAAAATTCACAAGCGGAGTAGGTTCTCTGTTTAGCGGCGGCACGGTGATCTCCTTCGACGATCGTGGTGGCGGAAACGACGCAGACTTCCAAGACTTCACAGTCAGCGCAGAAGCAGTTCCCGAACCGATGACAATGACTGGTTTGGCTCTCGGTTTGGGTGGCTTGGTTGCAGCCCGCCGTCGCCGCGCTAGCAAGACGACTTCATGATTTTTTCAACCGGAACAATCTCCTCAATGACGCTTGACAAAATAAAATTCAATTAGGAGGCGCGCTAATGAGAAATCGGCTCGCCTTTTGCTTAATTTGAAAAGTCAGAAGGGAGAAGTCATATCAATTCTGGTGGCACTCCTCCGGAATTATTGACTGTTGACTGTTGACTGTTGACTGTAGAAGGAGGGGTCGCCAAACTGAATGATGGTTGGGTGTTGGATGTTGACTCGATTTTACGCCCGACTTTCGCAGCGCGGATTTGATATCAGAGGAAAGTTCGGCCACGCCCAGTGTACGGGATTTAACGGAGTTAACGGATGGGTGTTGAGGGAAGAAGTCAAGCGTGAAGCAAGAGGATTTTTCCAACTCTCCAACTCTCCCACTCTCTCCCTCTCTCCACTCAAAATTCAAAACTCAGTCACGGTAAATTGTTCGATCGTACAAAGTCACCAGTACCGATTGAGGAATTTTAATGTCGGCCCGGATGCACGCTACTTTAATCGCCACCACAGCCCTGGTGTTTGTCCGTCGCACATGTGCTTGTTCGCGCAGCGTCCAATAGCGGACAATAAGATGCAAAGAACCATCGTTAAAGCCTGAAGTATCAACATCATAGGCTAAATTTAAAGGCAAGTTAGTTCGCCTGCGGGGCAGGCCTATTAGTAAGCTGTTGTGCATTTAAATTGTATATTGAGGGCGTGATCACCTGCCCAACCCCTACTCCCCACACCAGTAAAGATTTATTTGACTATGCAATTTAAATGCGGATTAGCTTACCCGCACTGAATTGGCAAATACGATCGCCTTCGGCATGATAACTCTCTCTCCCCGATCGCTAATAATTTGAGTTGAACGCAGCAAAATCTTTTCAACAGTACCTTCAAAGCCTTCTACAATTATTATCCGATCGCCCCATTGAAACGGTTCGTGCAACAGCAAAAATATTTCCGCTAAAAAGTATTTGAAGATGTCTTGGAACGGGAAACTAATCCCTACTGAACCAAGTCCTAACCAACTGATGATATCTGCAGGCTGCCAAGCTGGGAACGCCACGCAGGCGCTCAAACTGCCAGCAGCCCAAGTGAGAGTGTCAAATAATTAAAGAATGCCACGCTAACACAAAAGATTGAGATCGATCGCCGGACAGGAATGTTTGACTCTCACTGTGCAGGTGACTCCATCGACTAGCTCGCTAATCATAAAAATTTTTACGGGATGCGGGAAACGAGCGCGGCTTTAGCCCTGAGAGGGAAGCGACACGGGGGACTTCAGTCCCCGTGTTCTTCCTTTCTTAATTAGCCGAATGGTGCGGATCTTCTATGTATTTTTTCACAACTTCACTACTAATATTACCTGCGGTGCTAACAAAATAGCTGCTCGTCCATAAGGACGGCAGCTTTTTTAGTTGTGGAAACTCAGCCCTTAAATGATGGCTAGAACGTCCTTTGAATGCCTTAACGACTAGCGCAGGAGTATCCATCGGATTGACTGCAACGAATAAATGTACATGATCTGGTGCCACTTCTAAAGCTAGAATATCCCAACCTTTCTCAGTCGAGAGTGCTAAAAACAGCTCTCGCAGCCTAGTTGCTATATCTCCAACTAAAACTTTCTTGCGACGCTTGGGTATAAAGACAAAGTGGTAATTAAGTAAGAACTTGACGTGGTTGTGGGTTTTGTACTCCGGGAGAGGCAACATAAAGTTTTGTTGTTATAGCTTGACTTGTCCACTATATCCACCTAAACTGAATAAATCAACTAATTTGCAGGAAAAAGAGGTGGCTAAGCCTAAGAAAACAATGGGAGTACAGCAAGTATTGCTGTCTCCCACCAAAGAAGTTGAGGCAGTGCTAAATTACCTTTGTCGGCAATCTGGTAAGCTGTACAATAGTGCTGTTTATTTTGCTCGCCAGACATTTTTTAAGACTGGAAGGTTGCTGACGGGGAAGTTTGATTTATCTTTTGAACCGTCAATTGCAAAGTCGATGGTTGCTAAGTCGTTACCTTCGACACCCATGCAGCAAACTTTAATGTCGGCAACAGAAGCGTTCAAAAGTTTCAAAGAGCTAAAAGCTTTGTATAACAAGGGTCAACTACATTTTAGACCCAAGCCTCCGAGCTATTTAACAGGTTCTAAATTGTTTAAAGTTGCCTACCCGAATTCTGGTGGATTAAAGCCAGTGCTTGTCGGCGACCAGTTGAGATTTTCTCTGGGTTTAACAGTACGGCGCTGGTTTGGGATTTCTGAAGTATTTTTGCCCAGGCCGTCAAATGTTGACTGCTCAAAGGTTAAAGAGTTTACGATTCTCCCGAAGAATGGCGCTTTCTATTTGGAGTTGTCTTACGAAGTAGAATGTCAGCAGCACGCTTTAGATTATAGCCAAGCGCTATCAATCGACTTGGGAACTGCTGACAACTTAGCGGCTTGCGTGGACACGCTGGGAAATTCCTTTTTAATTGATGCTCGCGTTATGAAAGCGATGAATCAGCTTTGGAACAAAAAAGTAGCAACTAGAAAGGAAGGAAAGCCCACGGGTTACTGGGATAACTGGCTAGACCGTGTAACCCGCAAGCGCAATCACCAGATGCGCGATGGCATTAATAAGGCTGCGAAGTTAATTGTTGAACATTGCTTGAAACACGGTATCGGCAATTTAGTAATTGGATGGAACCAAGGTTTTAAGTCTAATGCCGATATGGGTAAGCTGAACAATCAAAAATTTGTTCAGATGCCGTTAGGAAAGCTGAAAGACCGACTAAGCCAATTGTGCAATTTACACGGCATTAAGTTTACTGAAACAGAAGAAGCGTATACGTCTAAAAGTAGTGTGCGTTTCGTTCTGAAGAAACCCAGAAATGGGGGGAATTCAGGCTCTAGCAAGGTAATCCAATATGGATTGAGT
>NZ_JAUBOX010000173.1:0-3967 GCF_036700445.1 Microcoleus sp. T3_B1 | reverse complement strand
ACTAATTATGAAATGGAACCGAAAAATAAAAAATAAAGGTAACTTAGTTAATGCAGTTTAGATGTTTGACAGCTTAGAGACTGACTATAATTTTCTTTATTTGTATAGAATAGTGGATTTAGGTGCGATCGCACTTGAATAAGTGATGAGCTTGTTGAATTGCTTTTGAAGCATTTTCTCCCTCTAATTTCTTAGAGCTATAGAATATTCAGCTTAAATCGTAGTACAAATAGTTACAATTGTCATTAAAGCTAAAGAAAGTATTAAACCCGACCTTACGGTTAGGCTTCCGTAAAAGGAGGGTGCATTATTTCTCTTCCTGCACGTAAAAGTGCGGTTTGTGATCACAAAAACATTGCTTGCTACCGATTGAGAACAGCCATAACCGACCTCAACCAGCAAAGGCAGTCCTTGCACAAAAAGGCAGCAGTTTGACCGATAAAGTCAGGCGTTTGCAGGATATTTACAGGTAAATGCAGGTAAAGTGCAGTTCCTGCAAATACCTGCAAATCCCTGACTTTATACTGCAAATCCCTGACTTTATACTGCAAATCCCTGACTTTAGCTGACGCAACAATTAGCTAATTTTTTAGCGTTTTTAACAACAAGTGGATTGACTTAATAGTCAAGTTGTGGCATCGGAATTGAATTAAAAATCAAGTTGAGCAAGTGTGAGAAAAGTGGCAGGTAGCTAAAATTTTAGAAGCGATTTTGTAGCGTAGTACCCACTATGCCAGCAATAAAGTTGAGGCTGGACTATCTGGTTTTTGCGTTCCGTTGAGGCTGTTTGCGAGTGTAAGGCTTACATGGTAGTGCGTACTTGAGAGAGTATCCGGGCGACTGTTTCCAGCATGAGTATCTGCGGGTTCATAGAGCGACGATCCTCTTTTCAAGTTCGCTAGCGGCTAAACGTTGCTCCCGCACCCGACCAACTCGAATAGCGTCAATCAAGCTGAGCAAGGCATAAAGTTTTGGATCGTTACTGGCAGCTTGGGGGACTGAGCGGTACAGAGGCGCGATCGCCTGTCCTCTCACGACACCTTGAGGGTCAGGCCAAACGTAAACCTCAGATGGTGAGGCAACCAGCTTGCTTTTCAATGGCGAGCGCAGAATGTGCAGTTGGCAGTCCCCGTGAGAGGGGGCCTGGTTGGGCGTAGAATACATAGCGCAACCCGTGAACCAAGAATTCCAACACCGCTTGCTTCAAAATTTTCCGCTCGGAGCCATAATACAGACCGGCAGCTTCAGAACGCTCAAGGGCAGCATGAACCTCTGATGCGCTCATGCCCAAACTTTGAGCGAGAGAACTGTACGTCCAGTTCGTTGAATCCCAACTGTGGACTTTGAGTATTGCAAGGATATCTTGGGGTTTTAGCATAGCGGATGAGCGAGCGCATTGTTTCCTTTATTCTATATTCGCGAATAGCGAATAACCAAGGTGTGGCGACTTTAATTTACTGCGAGGCGCTCGTTGAAGGGCAATCGCCATGTAGCCAATACAGCGCTCGCCCCGGTTGCTTGAAGCCGTTGTAGGTAGGAGCGATCACACTATAAGTTTCAGAAAACTTAGTCGCAACTTTCCTTTACCGAGATAAATATATCGCCCAACATTGCTATTGCTACGACTCATTCCTGCTTTTTGTGCAAGCTTCCTATCTGCATAAGTTTGAGTTCTCATGCGGTTTTTGTTGCTAACAAGCCCCCAAATTCAGCTAATAATTAAATTGAGGCGAGCACAAGTTTACTCGCACATTCTCATAAAAAACAGCAAAAAACGCAGGAAAAGGCATGAAAACTCAGCCCCAAAAAGTTAATTTTGAGGTTTTTTCCTGTCCCGGTACGCTTAATATCAATTTAATAATTTAACAGCAAACTCTGCACTCCCCAATTTAAGTGATTGTAGCAGAGGCAAGCTACTAACTGTAGCATTTATAGCAAGCTGTACTTTCAATAATGAGCAAGCCGAACTAATCGAAAAAGCTGTTAAGGTTGCCTAAAAAATAGCGGCCTCGTTATTAGCCATTCAGCTATTGCATATTAATGTATCGGAACAATGGCGGTAGCGTTTTTCTCTTTTTGAGTTGCAGTTCAGTTTGTTTAGCTTTATTGAAGGCAGTGCTACCGCACGGTTGTACTTGATTTCAGAGAGAGTGCGTGAGCCGGAGCCCCTCTAAGCACCCAGGCCCTAGCGATATGAGTTTTCACGCGGCATTACATAACGTTGAACCAGCATGATTGGTTAACTTGAGAACTCAGGGAAGCGATGGCCACCCATGCTACCCAGGTGTGACGGGGCAATTGATGCCAGTGTTGCCAGAAAAGTCGCTACAACAGTATGAGCAATCGGCACAGTTGGATATCGGGTAAAATTAAGCCCTTTGTCACACTTGGTTAACATCCATCAGTGGCATTGATTGGGACAGTGGGATATCGGGTAAAATTAAGCCCCTTGACACCCCAGCCCTAGTTTTTAGGTAGTTGTGGCGATAGCTGCACGGCGATCGATTCAAAGCCAAACCTTTGTGGTGATTTGAATTATTTTGACTTTAAAAACTACAACTCGCGACTCGACTCCGCTGCCCTTACTCGAATATCCGAATCTGCCGGATTGTCGCTACCACTGGCTCACCATTGACCCTATCAAGTCGATGCTCGCTGTGATTATCGTTCGTCCGACAGCTAGCAAGAGCGCGATCGCCTTGCACTTAGGATTACCGCATTCATGAGGGTGCATTGTTTTTGTTTCTGCGCGTAAAAGTCAGGTTTGTGATCACAAAAACATTGCTTGCTACCGATAGAGAACAGCGAAAATCAGCCTCAACAGGCAAAGGCACGAACAGCACAAAAAAGCAGTAATTTGACCGAAAAAGTCAGGCATTTGCAGGATATTTTCAGGTAAATGCAGGTAGAGTGCAGTCCCTGCAAATACCTGCAAATACCTGATTTTGTACTGCAAACGCCTGACTTTATACTGCAAATCCCTGATTTTAGGGCGCACAACAATTAGTGATTTTTTAGCGTTTTTAACAAAAACTGAATTGAATTAATAGTCAAGTTGCTGCATCTAAATTGAATTAATAGTCAAGTTGCTGCATCTAAATTGATTTAATAGTCAAGTTGCTGCATCTGAATTGAATTAAGAATCAAGTTGCTGCATCTAAATTGAATTAATAGTCAAGTTGCTGCATCTGAATTGAATTAATAGTCAAGTTGCTGCATCTGGATTGAATTACAGCAAGCGTATCTTTTCGCTTGGTCACTCAACTCAAAACCTGGACGCACCTTTGCTTTCAATCTGCTTGTCACCCCGCCAACACCCCCCCTGGTGGATTCCCCCTGATTATTGATTCGGTACTGAGACTCAGAATCACGCCTTCAACGAATTCTTTGACTTGCTCGCTGGCAGCAGCCGCTTCTCGCGTTTAGAAGGTGTAATTTCAGGAAGTTGATAGGCGGCCACCAGTCGCTGCCACGGGCGGCCAATTCCTCCCGCAACTCCCGTTTGCAAGCGAAGCAGCCGGCTGATGTCGATTCACGCGAGGGAATCGTTCGTCCGATAGCTAGCAAGAGCGCGATTGCCATGACACCTAGGATTCCCCATTCATAAGGGTGCATTGTTTTTATTTAAAATTAGTAAATAAGGTTTTGTACGGACAAAACCATTGCTTGCTACCGAGACAGAACAGCCATAACCTGCCTCAACAGGCAAATGTACGCTCGACACAAAAAAGCAGTAATTTGACCGAAAAAGTCAGGCATTTGCAGGATATTTTCAGGTAAATACAGGTAAAATGCAGCCCCTGCAAATACCTGCAAATACCTGATTTTGTACTGCTTTCCGCCTGATTTTATACTGCAAATGCCTGACTTGAGGGCACACAAAAAATCAGCTAAGCTGTTGCACATTTAAACTGTGATACAATCATTACCCTTATTTTTGATTTTGCGACCCCATTTAATTATTAAT
>NZ_JAUBOX010000037.1:65573-70759 GCF_036700445.1 Microcoleus sp. T3_B1 | reverse complement strand
AGGATGAGTTGGCATAGGATGCGTCGAGGTGTTGGCGGCAATCCAGACCCCATAGAATACAAGGAAAAAAAAGAAAACTTGTCAGAATTAAAACAATTAGAAGATGAGGGAAAAATTGATTTATACTATTTGGATGAGTCCGGATTTTGTGGCATCCCTTGTGTCCCTTATGGATGGCAAGATATTGGTGAATATTTGTCAATTGATAGTCGTACAACAAAGCGTTTAAATGTCTTGGGAATCATGAATCGGCAAAACAACCTTCATGCTTATGTTTCAGAGCAGACTATTAATTCGCTCTGTAATCATCGCCTGCATAGATACTTTCTTTGCTGTGGTGGAGCGGCCAACCGTTATTGTAGTAGATCAAGCTTCTATTCATACTAGCCATGCCATTTTCGAGAAAATTGAAGAATGGAAAGAACGCGGTTTAACTATATTTGAATTGCCTACTTATTCACCTGAATTGAATTTAATTGAGATTTTGTGGCGGTTTATCAAATATCAATGGCTCGAAATAGATGCCTACTCTACCTGGCAATCTCTTGTTTCATCTGTCGAAATAATTCTTAAAGAATTTGGAGATAATTATGTAATTAATTTTGCTTAACTACTTATCAAATCCGTTAGCATCGGAATAGTAAATTCGAGTTAACTGTTGACTGTTGACAGCGAACAGTGAACAGTCAACCGTCAACAGTCAACCTCATTCCGGTGTAACCGGAAATGATATTACCATTATTCGATTAATCCTAACTTGTGTAAGCGCGAACGAATGGCACTAGGCTGTCGCTGAAATCTCTGAGCTAATTCGTCAATTTGTTGACCGCTCGCATATTCTTTCTTCAAATTTTCGTCTTCATCCTGACTCCACTTGACATAAGCTCTGGGATATTTCTGACGAATTTTCTCATTCTGGGTTTTAGGTCGATAACCATTCTTTTGCTCGCCATTCAAACCAGAACCCAACTGTGGGTTAATTTCCCCACCGCGACTAGCTAGCGCCTCTTGTACGCGGTTGGGAATCACAGCAATTTCTTCTGAGAGTTCAGCCAAAGCATTGTCTACTTTTTGCTGAAGTTCTGTTAGCTGCCGCTGCTGCAAATTCCCCCACTGTGGCAGTTCGTTGATAAACTGCTGCAAGTCGAGAATTATTGTTGTCAAAGTTTCGACTTGTTGCAACTCCGGCCGCTGTTTGAATTGGCGGCTGGTTAGTTCGATCTCGCTTTGAATCATTTTAATAGTTTTTTCTAAAATTATTAGTCGCTGGCGCAGGTTCTCAATGGCTGAAATTAGAGAGTGTACGTTTTCTCCAGGCGCAACATTGAGGTTTTCGCGAGATGTTTGAGCAAGTGCTTCGTCTAAAGCCTTTACAGCAATTTGCAATTCCTCGATCGCCCGCTCGGTAGTAGCTGCTTGTTGATTTACGCGATCGAACGTGGCAGCCGTACTTGCTTTAACTTGCCTGTGCAGCTTCTGTCGGTTCACAAAATTCAACACCAACGAAATCACTACAGGCACTTGAGCATAAACGCTCTGCCCCCAAACCAAACTAGCAGCCAATCCCACAGCAGAGGCAGCAATAAAAACCACTTCAGCAGTTTCTAACCAATTGCTCGACTTGGGATTTTGGATTTTGGTTGGTGAATTGGATGATGACATAGCTTAATTGGGAATTGGGAATTGGGAATTGGGCATTGGTCATTGGTCATCAGTCATTGGGAGGCTGTACATCACCGAATTTAAAATTACTATGGTTTTTTTATTGATGCCAATCTACTTAAATATATTAAATCTGCAAAATTAGTCGAGCTAAAGTGAAATAAATCAAGACCCCAAGGACATCAACTGCGGTGGTAATAAAAGGAGCAGACATTAAAGCGGGGTCTAAACCCAAAGAACGAAATAGAAACGGCAGAGCTGAACCGGCAATAGAAGCTAAAATTGCGATCGCAAACAAACTCACTCCCACCGCGAGTGCCACTGCTAAACTCCCTTGCAGAGTATAAGCCCAGCCCGTGGCTACAGTCCCCAATATAGCTCCTAGCAGCGCTCCCGCCATCCCCTCGCGAACAATTACCTGAAACGGGCCCATTGCTGTAATTTCGTCAGTGTTCAAACCGCGAATTACAACAGTTGAGGACTGAGCTCCGACATTGCCTCCAGTGCCAGTCAGCAGGGGAATAAAGGCTGCTAGGGCGACTACTTGGTGCAAAATATCTTCTTGAGCTCGAATAATTGCGCCGGTGACAGTATTAGTTAAAAGCAGAACAAACAGCCACACGACCCTTTTCCGGGCAACAGTGATTAAATCGGTCTGAAAATAATTGTCGCCGCCGGACTGGACGCCGCCCAAGGTATAAATATCTTTGGCTGCTTCTTGTTCTAAAATGTCGATCGCGTCGTCAACTGTAATGATGCCCACCAGACGCTGTTCGCGGTCTACAACGGGCACAGCTAAAAAATCGTAACGCTGGATCAGCCTAGCTACTTCTTCTTGATCCGTGTCAGTTTGAACAGAAACTACCTCGCGAGTCATAATTTCGCCGACAGTTTTGTCGAGGGGGGAAGTGACTAAATCCCGCAGAGATAAAATACCTGTCAAGCTGCGTCCGGCGTCGGTGACGTAAAGAGAATAAATCGTTTCGGTAGTTTTAGCCAAAGAGCGAATTCGGTCTAAAGCTTGGGCGACGGTAAAGCTTTCTTTCAGAGAAATGTATTCCGGGGTCATGATCCGACCGGCGGTACTGGCTTCGTAACCCAAAAGTTGAGCCGTTGCTTCTCGTTCCGTCGGGCTCAATTCACCCAACAGGCGACGGACTAATATTGCCGGCAGTTCGTCAAAGAGTTTAGCTCGATCGTCCGGGGACATTTTGTCTACAATGTCAATGACTTCTTGGCGTTTGAATTTTTCGCAGAGGGACTGCTGAACGCTGGAGTCGAGATATTCGTAGACTGCGATTGCTTCGTCTTTGGAAAGCAAGCGGAAAGCTATTACTTGCATGGTTTCTGGCAGACCTTCGATAGCTTCAGCTATGTCTGCTTCCTGCACCGGGTGCAAAATCGCTTTTGCTCCTTTAAAGTCTCCTTCTTCCAACAGGGCCCTTAACTGCGATCGAACTAATTCCCGCAGTTCCTTTCGCGCGTAGGTGGGTAGAGAAGACGATTGATAACTTTTTTCTGTCATTGATGACCCTCCTAAACCTGTGCTGCGCGCCTTCCTGAATCCAGTTTAGAGCCTATTGACGCCACTGGTTGCAGTTATACGATTTATATCGGCGGGGTTAGCAACCCAGTTTCTTAGTGGAGGCTTCACCACCAAACCAAGATGTATTCTCGCAACCGTTTTTTTTGGTATGGGGTTTTTTATATTGATTTACTTAAACCAACAATTGATATTTTTCTTGTGCCAAACGGTAAAGTGGCCGCCACACCAAACGGTTCGTCAATACAACCAACAACGACATCACAGAAGTAGCAGCCAACAGCAAAGGAAAATTCCCAGATGCCGTAGCCTGAGAAATAGTTTCTCCCAAACCCTCTGTAGTAACAATTTGACCTTTAAACTGCACGTACTCGCTGACAATACTTGCATTCCAAGCACCGCCAACGGCGGTAATAATTCCTGTGATCAAGTATGGGAAAATTCCCGGTAAAATCAAAGTCTGCCAGCGCTGGATTAGGGATAGTTTGTAAACTTGTGCCGCTTCAAACAACTCGGAAGGTATCGATTGAGCGCCGGCAATAACGTTAAACAGCAAATACCACATTGTCCCCAACATCATCAGCGCCACAGAACCAATTTGCAAGCCGCCTCCAGCGTGAATTAAAGCTAGTAGCAACACTGGAAATAAAGCGGTTGCCGGTACAGAAGCTGCTATTTGTACTAATGGCTGCAAAATTTGAGCTAAACGCGGATTTCGACCGATCGCCACTCCGACCGGCACTGTCCACAACAGCGATAAAAATAGCGCGCAAATGACTCGCAAAGCTGTGAAAAATGCACCTCCTATGACTTTTTGCCAGTCAGACAAACTCAACAACCGCAGCAGCAGCACCGCTTCCCAAGTTCCCCAAAGTACAATGACGGCAAACCCACTAACAAATATCCAATTTATCCAATTTCGGATGCGGCTTTTTTGTCGGGGATTTGTTGGTAAATTAACAGGTGCAAAAGCTCTAGCCAAACCGCGATCAAAACTGTCGCCGAGCGGCGAAATACGCGAGTTAAAAACCCGCAGCGTGGCCGATCGCCTTAAAAAATCTAACACGTTTGACTGCGGTACATTGGTAGCTTCTACCGCTTGATATTTAAACTTTTCTACCCACGCAATCAAAGGCTGCCATATAAAAAAATCTATGGCTATAATCACCCCAATTAAGACTGCTAAACCCCAGCCGATCGCTCCAAAATTACCTTCATTGGCTGCCTTGCCCAAATAGGAACCGAGCCCGGGCAAATTAAAGTTTTTCTCCCCCAAGGTAAAAGATTCGATCGCAATCAAAAAGAACCAGCCGCCCGCCACTGACATGACGCTGTTCCACACCAGCCCGATCGCACCAGCGGGCAATTCTAACGTCCAGAACCGCTGCCAAGCATTGAGCCGATAAACTTGAGCAGCTTCCTTAAGTTCTCGCGGAATCCCGGACAGCGACTGATAGAAACTAAAGGTCATATTCCAAGTCATTCCCGTAAATATTAAGATAATCGATGCGAGTTCTACGCCGATTGTTTGACCGGGAAATAAAGTAACTAGCGCTAAAACAACTCCCGGCAAAAAAGATAAAACCGGAATCGACTGCAAAATGTCTAACAAGGGAATTAAAATTTTTTTTTGCTGCCAGGGGGAAGCGGTAAGCAGAATAAGCATAAACTAGGGTAAACAGCAGCGATAAAAAATAGGCTGCTGCCATGCGTAAGAGACTCTGGGCTGTATAGGCTGGCAAGACATTTAGGGTAGTCTCAATTTTGAAATTAGGGTTGTAGTCACTGCTGAATTGAGAAGCTGTTTGGACAATTACCAAAATTAGAGAGAAGATGGCTAGAATCAGCAAACCGTCTTGCCAAGTCCAAGCTGACCTTTCTAAAGTTTTATTTGCCGGTGTTAGAGGTCTTGTCATAATAATTAGTTATTGGGAATGGGGCATCGGGCATCGGGCATGGGGCATGGGGTATCGCGCATTGG
>NZ_JAUBOX010000037.1:0-65473 GCF_036700445.1 Microcoleus sp. T3_B1 | reverse complement strand
TTATTGGTTATTGGTTATTGGTTATTGGTTATTGGTTATTGGTTATTGGTTATTGGTTATTGGTTATTGGTTATTGGTTATTGGAGGCAGAGCCTCCGGGTATGTATTCCCAGGCAGAGCCTGGGAACAAGACTAAGACTAAGATACCAACAAACAAGACTAAGATACCAACAAATAACAAATAACAAATAACAAATAACAAATAACAAATAACAAATAACAAATAATCAATAGCAAATAACTACTCAGCTTTATCTTCCGATTCTAAGAACATTTCGCCCCCGGGCTCATCATAACTGTATAACTCTGCATAGCGACCCCAGTCAATAGCAGTTTGCAATTGCCGCATTGCTTCTTTGGGACTAAAGTGGGCTTCGAGAATATCCAAAATCAACTCTTCAGAAATGCGGTGATTGCGCTTGGCCTGAAGCATTCGATACATTTGCTGTACGAGGCGAATATTGCTGAGAATTTGGGTGCGAACAATTTGTTTGCGCTGGTCAATGCCGCCGGCAATGAACTGAATGCCAACTGGTGTTAACAGGAGGTCGCCTTCTTGAATTACCAGAAATTCCATTAATTTTGCTGCTTCCACGATCGGCAAAATGTCGTCAACCTCTAACATTAATTCTTGACCGAGGCGGTACAGATCCTGCTCCTTGCGGTCTTCCAAGAGTTCCAACAGGCCTGCGATCGCACCGATTCGCACCTGCGGCAGAGATTGGTATTTAGCGCTTTGAGGGGGTTGAGGTTGATACACAGTAGCGGCACTTTCAGCAGGTGCAGTTACTGTTTCGTCGCTCAAGTCAGGATTGGTGAGAATTTTGTAAACTTGGTCTACGAGAGCTTGAAATTCGGGAGTTTTACGATCGCGGTAGTGCGGCAAAGTCACCGTTAACTCGGCGCGAATTCGCCCCGGGTTGCGACCCAAGACTATAACGCGATCGGCTAAAATTACCGCTTCCTCAATCCCGTGAGTTACGATTAACACCGCTTTAGTAGGAATCTTCTTTTCCAGCCACAAATCTAATAACTCAAACCGCAAGTTTTCTGCTGTCAGCACGTCTAAAGCTGAAAACGGTTCATCCATGCAAAGCAATTCGGGTTCTACCGCCAAAGCTCTAGCAAATCCCACCCGCTGCCGCATCCCGCCGGAAAGTTCTTTCGGATAAGCATTTTCAAATCCGTCTAAACCGATAATGTCAATCATCCGCAAGGCTTTTTGCCTGCGCGGTTCGGGCAATTCTCCTTTAGCTTTTAAGCCTAATTCTACATTTTCTAGTACCGTCAACCAGGGATAAAGGGCAAAGTTTTGAAATACAATTGCCAATCCAGGATTTAAGCCGACTAAAGGACGATTGTGGTATAGAACTTGACCGGCGGTGGGCGGGATAAGTCCGGCAATCATTCGCATTAATGTTGATTTTCCCGAACCGGAAGGGCCGAGCAAAGCTACTATTTCGCCCGATCGCAAATCTAAATTAATTGGCTCTAAAATAGAGATTGTTTGACCGTTGGGCTGCGAGTAAGCTTTGCTAACGCCTTCTAAGGTAATCAGGCACTCTGTTGCTGTTTTAACTACCACAACTAAACCTCCTCGCTTGTTGTTTAAATTTAGTCAGTAGTCAGTAGTCAGTAGTCCGCAGTCAGTAGTCAGTAGTCAGTAGTCAGTAGTCAGTAGTCAGTAGTTAGTAGTCAGTGGTCAGTAGTCAGTGGTCAGTAGTCAGTAGTCAGTGGTCAGTAGTCAGTAGTCCGCAGTCAGTAGTCAGTAGTCAGTAGTTAGTAGTCAGTAGTCAGTAGTTAGTAGTTAGTAGTTAGTAGTCAGTAGTCAGTAGTTAGTAGTTAGTAGTCAGTAGTCAGTAGTTAGTAGTCCGCAGTCAGTAGTCAGTAGTCAGTAGTCCGCAGTCAGTAGTCCGCAGTCAGTAGTCCGCAGTCAGTAGTCATTAGTTAAAAACTCTGGGAAACTGACAACGGATAACTGCTAATTAATACCAGTTTCGTAAAATAATGCAACGGCAGGTAAGCCCCAAACCATGATGCAATCAGTCATTCTCAATCGAAAATCAAAAATCGAAAATCGAAAATGGTATGACTGGCGAGTATTCAGTCAATTTTCTGTGACAGACGATCGCTTTTTCACCAGCAACAAGACTCGAAAAGCAGCGAGTTGGAGCGCAACTGAAAATATAACCAGCCAAATAATTGAGCTATGGTACAAAATTATCATCGCCCAACTGCCCAGAAATCATGATCGGCCATAGCCTGTGTTAAATATCGCATAGGCGGAACCTTTTTTGTCGGCAGGCACGACTCCAGCTACGGCTGCTTTCAAAATCGATTCCTGGGCTCCCATACCTATACCCCATAAAGTCATTCCTAGCAATCCCCCCTGCCCATTTCCGAACAATACCAATGGGGCAAACAGTGAAGAAAAAATCACTGCCAACATCAGGGTTAAGATGCAGATGCGATCGAACTTGCCTCTCAAAAATCAGGGCTGCGATGGCGTCACTCCCCATCACCCAAGCGTAAAAGAGCGGAATCTGGCTGTCAAATGCGATCGCGCTTCTGTGAAAGTTAGTCGATTTGAGATTTGAGACTTGGGTGTAAGCGCTGAGTCGGAGGATTTGAGATTTGAGATTTACTCCACAGATGAATCTGGGAGGTTGAACTTTCTTCTACAATTTTGAGCTCTCCACCACAAGAGTCGGGGGGTGGTATCCGTTTTTGCACCTCGTCAAAGGTAATGAAGGGAAAATCCCATAGCCAGCCCCAATTAACCCTACAGCAGTATCTAAAGAAACCCAAAACAGCCCCAGCCACCCTTTTTTGATTTCTCAAGCTCCTGCTTCAAAATGGCGCGGATTAAGATAAAATGGCAAAGCTGAGCCGATAACCTAATTGCTTTGCCCGTGCGATCGGCTATCATCAATAACGAAGCTGGCGATCGCGATTGGATAACGTGCAGTTGATCGTCATCGCACTCGATCAATCCCAAAATGTTAACTACGTAAATCCTTTCTTCTTCCGCGTCACGGGTTATATATAGCAATCCTAAATCATTTGTAAAAATATGTAGGGGTAGTGCCCCTGTGCCTACCCCAGTCAAGGCGGGGCAACCGGGCGTGGGTTTTGCCCCTACAAGAATTACACGAATCATTTAGGATTGCTATAGCAATCCTAAATCATTTGTGAATTTTTTACTCCCTCCCCTGGTTCAAGGGGAGGGTTGGGGTGGGGTAAAAAATTTACGACTCCTGCAAGGATTGCTATACACACCAAGAAGTTTTGGGGAAGAATTGGTTTGACAACTTATTACCTTGCTATAGTCAACAGTTAATTAAAACTGTCAACATCATCTGCCAGCAGTGATAGTGAATCCCCTCGCTCCAGCTATGGTTTCTGTTCCAACTGCCAATGTGTAGGGCGGGGATTGAGACCCTCATATCAAATCAAGGAACAGGGAACAGGAAAACCGTTTTATGTAGGAATGGGGATCAAAAGCTGCATCTGAATAGGGTAGAATTATAACAAACTAGATGGGACATTACAAGGTGGGTATTGTGGGATAAAAATTCTCTGCAATCTTAATTGCATTACGGAATGTTTAAACTTGTATCTTTTCCTTAACCATTTTATCTTCTTTACCAAATCTTTATTTTTTTTCTCTAGGGTCTTGTTATGGTTGCTGCAAGCGAGCTTACAGCACTTTGCAACGATAGTGAAATACCCCTTAGTTAAAAAATAGGTATTTATGACACACTGCCCCTGCTGCTCGAATCAAATGCTCCGTCACGTTCGCGAGCATCAAATCTACTGGTTTTGTCGCCACTGTTGGCAAACAATACCTATTTACAATCTGAACATATCTAGCTTATCGCCCTCTCTAAATTTAGTTAGACATCTAGGGATCAAGGAACAACATTCTTTATCGGTATAATTTAACAGTTTTATTTAGGGCTGATAAAGTTTAGAGATTGTCCTAGCGTTAACGGGTTTTCACGCTCAAAACTTTGCTGTGTTGTATAATTAAATTGAAATTATCGCCCACCAACTTGAAGGCAGCTCTATTCAGAGAGCGCTTAATTTATGGCTATCACTCGACTCAACCTGATGATAACCTTATGGCAAAGACCACTTAAACGATTGCTACCTCTTCTGCTTGGTGTGGTGGGTTCTCTTGCTGTTTTATTTACGTGGCAACAGCTAACCCTCAACGGACAAATTCACATTGAGCAGTTAATTCAGCAGGAAGCCAATGCGATTCAGTTACAACTGAGCGAAGAATTATCAACTCGGATGCTGACACTTCGGCAAATGGCGAATCGCTGGGAAGCCAATGGCGGTACACCAAAGGCTCTTTGGGAAGCCGATGCTGAGGCTTATGTAAAGGATTTCTACGGTTATCAGGCGATCGAATTAGTCGATCCATCATTTAAAGTGCGATGGGTTGTGCCACTGGCGGGGAATGAGGCAGTGCAAAACCTAGATCTTAATCGGGAACGGCGTCGCCAAATCACTTTGCAAGTGGCTCGTGATTTGCGTCAACCTATGTTAACTCGCAATGTTTCACTCGTTCAAGGGGGTCAAGGATTTCTAGCAAGTTTTCCTTTATTTGTAGGGGAGCGGTTTGATGGGTTTATTGTCGGAGTTTTTCAGTTTAAAAATCTATTTGAGAGTATTTTAAAAGTGTCCCCTGGGTACAATGTGGCTATATATGATGGCCCGAATTTGATCTACGGTCAAGAGCTGGCATCTCAATATTCACAGCATAAAACAGTGGTAATGAAAGCGTATAGGGCCGAGTGGCGAATAGATGTTTCTCCCACTTTAGATTTAGTAGAAAGGGAGAATTTTTATTTGCCGCAAGTTGTGTTAATTGGGGGCTTAATTTTAATTTGGCTGCTGATGTTGGTCGTGTATCTCGCACAAGTTAGTGTTCGCGAAGTCAATCAATTCAAAAAAGTAAATCGCCAGTTGCAATGGGAAATTCACCAGCGACAACAGGCAGAAATTGCGATCGCTCGACTAGCTGCGATCGTTGAATCTTCGGAAGATGCCATTATCAGCAAAGATTTAGAGGGTGTAGTTACAAGTTGGAATGTAGGAGCCGAAACAATTTTTGGCTATACAGCCGCCGAAATAGTAGGGCAATCAGGGAGAAAACTGATTCCAGCAGACTATCGAGATGAGGAAAACGAAATTATCACCAAAATCCAGCGAGGAGAACGCATCAAACACTACGATACAAAGAGACTGAGGAAAGATGGAACATTAATCGATATCTCGATGAGTGTCTCCCCCATTAAAGACCAAGCAGGGAATATAATTGGAGCCTCAAAGATTGGCAGGAATATTGCTGACCGCAAACAAGCAGAAGCAGCACTACGTGAAAGTGAAGAACGCTGGGAACTTTCTGTACGCGGGAATAATGACGGCATTTGGGATTGGAATGTTCAAACCAATGAGGTCTTCTTTTCTAGTCGTTGGAAGGAAATGCTGGGCTATGAAGACCATGAAATCCAAAACATGCTAGACGAATGGGCGAATCTGGTACATCCCGATGATTTGGGATGGGTGATGCAAGTCATTCAAGATCATTTTGCCAAGAAAACTCCTTTTTATATCACAGAACATCGCCTTCGCTGCAAAGATGGTTCCTACAAATGGATTTTGGATCGCGGTCAGGCGCTTTGGGATGATGCAGGTAACGTAATTCGGATGACTGGCTCTCACACCGACATTACGGAGCGCAAGCAAGCTGAAGTTGCTTTACAGGTCAGCGAAGCCAGATATCGGCAATTGATCGATAACTTAAATGCGGGTTTTGTGATTCATGCGACAGATACCAGCGTCCAATTATGTAATGAAACGGCCGCTGAATTACTAGGGTTTTCAATGGATCAAATGCTGGGAAAAACCGTGAGCGATCCGGCATTGCATTTGGTGCGGGAAGATGGCAGCGTGATGCCCCTAGAGGAATATCCCGTGAATCAGGTTTTATCCACTGGAAGTTCCCTCAAAAATCATGTTTTAGGAATTAAAAAAGAAATTGATAGTTGTGTTTGGGTATTAGTTAATGCCTACCCGGAGTTCGAGCAAAACGGTCAAATCACACAAGTTGTAGTTACGTTTATTGATATAAGCTCGCGCAAAAAAGTAGAGCTGGAAATCCAAAAAACGCGCAATTTCTTACAAGCACTTCTGGATAATTTACCGGTTGCGGTTTTTGTTAAGGAGGCACAGCCTAAACAATTTGGTGTATTTCAGTTTTGGAATAAAACCAGCGAACGGTTATTTGGCATTTCAGCCGAACAAGCGATCGGCAAAACTGGCTATGATTTGTTCCCAACAGAACAGGCTATCTTTTTTGACCAAAAGGATAGAGAAGTTTTTGAAAAAGGTAAGACTGAGGATATTATCGAGGAAGTCATTGACAGTCATAGTCTGGGAAAACGTTGGCTGCATACGGTGGAGATTCCCATTGACGATGAACAGCATCAGTCCCAGTACCTACTTTGTTTTTCAGAAGATATCACCGCTCGCAAACAAGCAGAAGCAGAGCTTAGAGAACTGAGTGAAGTGATGAAAAATGCGCTGTCCGGCATTTCCAAACTGGATGTACAAGGGCGTTACCTCTATGCCAATAAAGCATATTCTGACGTGACAGGCTATCAGCCAGAAGAAATGGTGGGGATGTCTTGGGAAAAAACCGTACATCCCGATGAGTTGAAAAAACTGGTTGCGGCCTATTGGCTGATGGTGCAAGAGGGCAGAGTAGAAGTTGAAACGAAAGGAGTCCGTAAAGACGGTTCTGTTTTTTATAAGCAATTGGTGATGATTTCAACTTACGACGAACAGCATCAATTTTTGGGGCATTACTGCTTCATGAAAGATATTAGCGATCGCAAAAAAGCCGAACTTGCACTAGAAAAGGAACTCTTGCGGAGTAAAACCTTCTTCAACACTTCACTGGACGGTGTTGTTGTCATGGATCGCGTGGGAAAAGTTGTCGAAGCTAGCTGCAGTTTTGCTCAAATGCTGGGCTACACCCTAGAAGAAACCCTAAATCTGAGTGTGTTTGATTGGGATGCTGAATGGACGAAGGAAGAACTACAACTTATACTCCAGAGAGATGAGGTTATTCCGCTGTTTGAGACGCGACATCGCCGCAAGGATGGTTCCGTGTATGACGTGGAAATTAGCTGGAACCGAGTGGAATTAGAAGATGAGATGATGAACTTCTGTATCTGCCGGGATATTAGCGAGCGTAAACGCAACGAAGCCGATCGCCAACAATCCGAAATCGAGTTAAAAATCTCTCAAGCGCGATTTGCCGGAATTTTAGAAATTGCCAGCGATGCGATCATTTCGATCAATACCAATCAGCAAATCACTTTGTTTAACAAGGGAGCTGAACAAATTTTTGGTTACGCGGCTGAGGAAATTTTAGGGAAACCCCTGGCGATGTTGATGCCCTCGCGCTTTGCCGATGCTCACCATCAGCACATCAGCCACTATGCCCATAAGGGAGGCTCTGCAAGGCAAATGGCAGAGCGAGGAGCCATTTTTGGACGACGCAAAGATGGCTCAGAGTTTCCGGCAGAGGCTTCCATTGCCAAGATCGAGATCAACGGTGAAATTATTTTTACTACCTTTCTGCGAGATATTACAGCTCGACAACAGGCAGAGGAAGCTCTGCGCTATCAGAAAGAGATGTTTCAAACAATCGTCGATAATATCCCAGTGATGATTGCTTTATTTGACAGGCAAGGTCAAATCGAATTGCTCAACCCGGAATTTGAAAACATTTTAGGTTGGCCGCTAGAAGATTGGCAGCAAAAAAATATCTTAGCTGAGTGTTATCCTGACCCGGTTTATTGCCAAAATGTCTTAGAACATATGCTATCGGCAACCGGGAAGTGGAAGGATTTCACAACACTGACTGCCACCGGACAGCAGTTAGAGACATCTTGGGCAAACGTGCGGCTTTCTAGCGGGCATTTTTTGGGCATTGGGCAAGATATTAGCGATCGCAAACAAAAAGAACTGACACTGCAGCACGCAATGGAAGTCGCAGAAGAAGCGAACTTGGCAAAAAGTACCTTCCTAGCCAATATGAGCCACGAATTACGCACTCCCCTCAACGTGATTCTAGGATTTGCTCAGGTAATGACCCATGACCCCTCTCTAACTCCAAACCAAAAAGAAGACCTGCAAACAATTCGGCGGAGTGGGGATCACCTCTTGAGTTTGATTAACGATGTGTTGGATCTTTCCAAAATTGAATCGGGACACTTCACCGTTGAAGAAAGCGGATTGGACTTAATTGCGCTACTGCATTCCCTCCGAAATATGTTGGCGGAACGAGCAAGTTCTAAAGGACTTGACCTTTGTTTCGAGATTGCGCCAGAAGTCCCCCAATTTATGCTTGTCGATGCTCAAAAACTGCGTCAGGTTTTGCTCAATCTGCTGAGTAATGCTATCAAATTTACCCATCAGGGAACCATTACTTTGCAAGTCAGCATTGAGGCGAACGGTACAGGGGAATTAGCCACAACTCGGCCGATTCTCCAGTTTGTAGTCGCTGACACAGGTGTAGGGATTGCACCGATCGAACTCAATACCATCTTCGATGCGTTTGTGCAAGCCCAAGCTGGGAAGCTATTGACCGGCGGTACTGGGCTAGGTCTAACCATTAGCCGCAAATTGTTGGAACTCATGGGCGGAGAAATTTCTGTCACCAGCACTCTGGGAGAGGGGAGTACCTTCACTTTTACCCTTCCCGTCAGCCCCATCAGTGGAGTTAATGTTACGCCCGAAGAGAATAATCGCCTCGTGATTGGGCTGGCTCCCGGTCAACCGGATCGTCGCATTTTGGTGGTTGACGATCAAGCAGAAAATCGCTTGCTAATGGTCAGATTACTGACACAATTAGGATTAGAGGTAAAAGAAGCTACCAACGGACAGGAAGGGGTGCAGATTTGGCAAGAATGGCAACCCGACCTAACCTGGATGGACATTCGGATGCCCGTGTTAGATGGATACGAGGCTACGAAGCAAATTCGGGCAATGGAAGACGGACAGAACAGTACCATTATTGCACTTACGGCCCAGGCTTCCCAGAGCGATCGCACCCTAGCCTTGGCTGCTGGCTGCAACGACTACATCAGCAAGCCCTTCCGGGAACAAACCCTATTTCTTAAGATGGCGGAATACCTAGGTTTAGAATATGTATATCTGGAAGAGGAAACAGAAAACGGGGAACGGGGAACAGATTGTTTTCCTTCTTACTTCTGTTCTGTTGCCTCTGGGCTTTCAGATTCCCTCGATCCAACGCTTCTGGCGACATTACCAAAAGAATGGGTGGTTGAGTTGCAAGATGCTGCTTTATGTGGGGATGATGTGGCGATCGTTGAACTGGTAGCTCAACTTTCCTCTGACCTCGCTCAATTGGGTAGTTATGTGACGGAACTCGCCAACCAGTATCAATTTGAGAAAATCCTTAATCTAATTCAAGGTAATTTCCAAATAGGAATTTCTCCATTGGAGTTATAAGCTGTTGTGCAGTTAAAACTGTTTATTCCCCGGAGATCCCCCTAAATCCCCCTGATTGTTGGGGAGTAGGGGTTGACTTTGAGTAAGTTCTTGTCCCCCCCTTAAGAAGGGGGGCTAGGGGGGATCGGGCTTAACTGAACCGTATTGATTTATAAGCTGTTGTGCAGTTAAACGTTTGATTAGGACTAGGGAATTAGGAACAGCTAACAAGAATTAAATTTAATTATTGGTAAATCCTGAAAAAACTGTCCTTAATTTTTATTGATAATTACTGCTCTAAAATGCCTCAGAAAAATCCCAAAATTTTCCAATTCACTCCTTTAAATTTAAAAATTTTAGAGGAATGCAGTGAAGAATCCGTGTATGCTCCCGGTCATATTCAGCCACACGGAATCGTTTTATTGATGCAACGAAACAGCCTCAATATTTTACAAGTCAGTGAAAATGTAGAACAGTTTTTGGGCATTTCTGCCGAAGAATTGCTAGGTCAGCCATTGCCAGAGTTATTGGGTCACGATCGAGTACAAGAAATTGTTAGGTATTTAACTCAAGAACAACTAAACATTCATAAGGGTTTCGATCTAAAAATCCCTCTCAAAGACGGCTCGATTCAAACATATAGAAGCACACTGCATCAGCTACCAGATGAGTTGATTCTGGAGATCGAACCCCAATTGACTATTGAAAATAATCATTCAATCGATTTTTACGATCGTCTGCAAACAGTTATCCTGAACTTTCGCAGTGCGATCGGTCTTTCGGATTTAGCTCAAACCATTGCTAGAGAAGTGAAAGCCATGACCGGGTTCGATCGCGTGATGGTCTATCGCTTTGAAGCCGATGATCATGGGGTGGTGATTGCTGAAGAGAAAGAAAGCTATCTAGAAAGCTACCTGGGATTGCATTACCCGGCGATCGATATTCCCGTACCCGCCCGCCAATTATTTTACAGCAATTGGGTGCGCCAAATTCCCAATATTAATTACACCCCCGCCCGCCTAATTCCCACCAACCATCCCCTAACCAATACACCCCAGGATCTAAGTGCTTGTGTGTTAAGGGGAGTATCTCCCTACCACATTGAATATTTGCAGAATATGGGAGTGGCTGGGACACTGACGATTTCGTTAATTGACGATCGGCGCCTCTGGGGATTAATTGCCTGTCACCATTACAGCCCGCGATTGGTAGATTACGAAACTCGTAAAACCTGTGAATTTTTAGGACAATTTGCCTCGATCGAACTGGTGCATCAGCAAGAGCGAGAATTGAACGTTTACCGATCGCAGGCGAAAACTATTCAGGATCAACTTCAGCAGGCATTCCGGCGAGATTCTAATTTTATCGCACAGGTATTGACCGAAAATGCTTCTCAATTGCTAGATTTAGTTCATGCTCATGGAGCTGCAATTCTGCTCGATGGT
Source organism: Microcoleus sp. T3_B1 (assembly GCF_036700445.1). NCBI lineage: Bacteria > Bacillati > Cyanobacteriota > Cyanophyceae > Oscillatoriales > Microcoleaceae > Microcoleus > Microcoleus sp. T3_B1. Next base: position 54,491 of record NZ_JAUBOX010000037.1, on the reverse strand, counting down.
CGTCTGACATTGGTAGGTAAAACACCATCTGAAGCTGAGGTTGACGAACTCGTGCAGTGGTTGCTGCAACAGAACAAAGAACGAGTGTTTGCAACAGCTTCTTTGTCTCAGTTTTATCCCCAAGCGAAGCAATTCAAAGATCGAGCTAGCGGTGTTTTAGCAATCTCAATCTTGCTATGCTACGCCAAACAAAAGTCATACCACATCCTTTGGTTCCGACCAGAGCAAATTCAAACAGTAAACTGGGCAGGTAATCCACAGGATGCTGTGTCGATCGACGAAATTGGAAAAATGCACCTGTGTCCCCGCAAATCCTTTGAACTGTGGCAAGAGACAGTGCGGGAGATGTCTTATCCGTGGCAGATTGCAGAGTTAGAAGCTGCTGCCGAAATGAGACATATCCTCATGCTGGCGGTGTTAGAATTTTCGCAAGCTGCCCTAGAACACGCTGCAGAAAGGGCCGCCATCGCCAACCGTGCCAAAAGCCAGTTCCTTGCCAACATGAGCCACGAGCTCAGAACGCCACTCAACGCCATTCTGGGATTTACCCAGCTTATGAACCGCAGCCCCCATATCCCAGAAGAATTTCAAGAGCATTTAGGCATCATTACCCGTAGTGGAGAACACCTGCTGACATTGATCGACGATGTTTTGCAAATGTCTAGGATTGAAGCAGGGCAATTGGTACTGAGTACAAGCTGTTTTAATCTGCATCGACTGCTGGGTTCTATTAACGAGATGTTCACTCTCAAAGCGGGTGAGAAAGGGTTACATCTTAGCAGCGAGTGGGATGCTACTGTCCCCCGTTATGTCTGTGGCGATCAAGCAAAACTTCGCCAAATCTTGATTAATCTGCTTGGGAACGCGCTCAAATTTACAACAACAGGAAGCATAGCCCTGCGGGGACGAGCTTTTTCATCTGATGATATGCCATGCGGTACAAATTGCGATCGCCCCACTAATCCATCCGATATTAAACCCACTATTACCCTGTCTCTCGAAGTTGAGGATACCGGATCTGGCATTTCTCCCTCAGATTTAGAATCAATTTTTGACGCCTTCAGGCAAAGCAATCGCGATCGTCACGATCGAGGAACAGGTTTAGGACTGTCTATCAGTCGTGAGTTTGCGCGTCTGATGGGAGGCGATATCACCGTGCGAAGCACCCTGGATCGAGGATCGACTTTTACCTGCCAAGTCGTTTTGGAACTACCAGAATCCCTTGATTTAGAGGAACCTGAAATTAGCGATCGGATTATCGGGATCGAACCTGGGCAACCTATCTACCGAATTCTAGTAGTAGAAGACGTTCCAGAAAATCGGCAACTGCTGGTGACGCTGCTGGAGTCAGTTGGGTTTGATGTGTGTGCGGTGGAAAATGGGGTAGAGGCGATCGATCGTTGGCAAACATGGCACCCTGACCTGATTTTGATGGACATTCAAATGCCTGTCATGGATGGTTATGAAGCGACGAGACAGATTCGAGCACAAGAGTCATTAGTCATGAGTCATGAGTCATCAGCAGACACGAGAGAGCAAATGACACGCATCATTGCCCTCACTGCCTATGCTTTTGAAGACGATCGCATCGCCAGCCTGCAAGTCGGTTGCGATGACTACATTGCCAAGCCGTTTACTGAAGGCACACTTTTCGACAAAATAGCTCATCACTTGGGCGTCCGCTACTGCTACGCCGAAAAAAATTCACCAGACTCATCAGCTTCGCCACCAAAGATATTTACTCCCGACGTAAAAACCATGCCCACCAAGTGGATTGCAGAAGTTCATGAAGCAGCACTCGATCTTAGTGATAATAAGCTTTATGAACTTATCGCTCAAATTCCCAAGGAGAAACAAGATTTCATCGAGGCGATGACATCTCTGGTCGATAACTTTCAGCTTGAAGCGATCGCAACTCTCACCCAGATTTAGGAAAAAGACCATGACAGCTTTATTCAAACTTGCCGCCCAAACGAATATTCTCATCGTGGATGATACCCCAGACAATTTGCGCCTGTTAGCCAAAATTCTAGAGTCACAGGGCTATATTGTGCGTAAAGCGCTCAACGGCAGAATGGCACTCCAAGGTGTTCATCGCGACCCACCGAGTCTAATTTTACTTGACATCAATATGCCGGAGATGAATGGGTACGAAGTCTGCCAAAAGTTAAAAGCATCGGAAGCGACTGCTCAGATACCGGTTATTTTTATCAGTGCGCTCGAACGACTAGAAAACAAGGTACGAGCCTTTGAACTGGGTGGTGTAGACTATATTACCAAACCCTTTCAAGAGCAGGAAGTGCTGATGCGAGTAAAAAATCAATTACTCATCCAACAGCAACGCCAACAACTGCTCGAACAAAATAAACGTTTAGAACACGAAATCCAAGAACGTCTGAGGGCAGAAGCAGAAGTAAGGCAGCTATCCGTGACCGATCAATTAACTGGATTATATAACCGACGAGGCTTCTTTTTACTAGCCGATCAACAACTAAAAATTGCTCGACGCACACAAACATCCTATTTTATTTTATTCGCTGACTTAGATGGTTTGAAAAAGATTAATGACACTTTCGGACACGAAATGGGAGACAGAGTAATCGTTGACGCAGCTCAAATATTAAAGCAAACCTTTCGTGAGGCGGATATTGTGGCTCGACTGGGAGGAGATGAATTTGCTTTATTTATTCCTAACTTTTCGGGAGATTCATCTACTAATTTCCATGCTCGGCTGCAAGAAAATATAGATCGCTTTAATCAAAAGTCTGAGCGAGCTTATATATCAATAAGCCTGGGTGTGGAGTTTGGGGATTTAAACAATGAAGTTTTATTAGAGCAATTGCTGGCCAAGGCTGACAAACTCATGTACGAGCATAAACGCACCAAACACTGTTTAAATCCTCAACCGTTCTTTTGAGAACAGCGATATCGGAGGGCCATAAGCATTATTTATTAAACGTGAGTTTAACCGAGAAAGAGTAAACTGAAAACAAGATAGGGAAACAGCTTGAAGACTTTAGCCCCTCAGCCGCCAAACACGATTCTCTCCCTGTATTAGGTTAAGGGTGTGTGATATCATGTCCAGTCGAGCGAGATCGATTTTTGTAGGGGCGGGTTTCCCAACAATACCTGCCAATAATTGACAATCTCAAAAACCCGCCCCGACCGGGATATTAGCGTTAATCGATCGGACATGATATGAGATCAAAAAACTTAGTAGGTATTGTCCACAATCCTGAGATCAAATCGAGTGACTGATGCTATATGGGTGGGAGCATCTCATATTGGTAAAAATACTTCTTCTAGCTCCTTCCTTATGCCTCTTTCCTCCTGCCTCCTGCCTCAAAACTCCTGCCTCACAACCTCAAAACTCCCATTTCTAGCTGGGCTGCTTTCATTGAGATGCTCCAGTATGGGTGGAGAGTTTGCCTACAGTTGCATTTATTTCTTAAACTGGTATTATTTGGAAAAAACCGATTTTATCTATTTGCCAATTCGTGCTATAATCACACCTAACTGAACTGCAATTACTCCTAGTATGGCACTGCCGGCCCAGTAAAAAGCGGCGATGCTGTAAGATCGATCGCGCCACAAGACATTCGTCTCTAAACCGTAAGTTGAAAAAGTAGTATAAGCTCCCAAAAAGCCCGTTGCTACCATTAACCGTACTTCCGACGGAATAGTCGGCACTCGTTCAAAAGCGAGGGTGATAAAAAATCCCATAGCCAAGCAACCCGTGATGTTAATAAAAAAAGTTCCGTAGGGAAAAGCCGTCCCGAAACGATTGGCAAACCACAAGGTGATATAATACCGGCTCAAAGCGCCGGCAACCGCACCTAAACTAATTGCGATCGGGTGGCGCAGATTGGGGTATTGCAGCATACAGCTATTCAATATTTGCTACTTGATATAGAGATGGATTTTAGATTCAGCGGACTTATGTAAAGTATTGTAGGATTAAATTGGCGATCGCTCTATAGCAATCCTAAATCATTCTCATAATTATTGTAGGGGCAATCCGACCCCTACTCCCCGTGGTTGCCCGATAGATAGGGGGTAGGCACGGGGAGTAGGGGTAGCACTACCCCTACAAATTTATCGGAATCATTTAGGAGCGCTCTAGCTGTTCGCAATTAAAATTAAGAGAGAGTATTTATGCAAATTGTGCTGGCTACCTTAGACGATGGCTTAGTTAGAGCCTGGGAAAGCACTTGCGGCAGTATGGAAAATGTCAAGATACATCACGGTTCAATATTTGATGTGAAATGTGATGCTATTGTTAGTCCGGGGAATAGTTTTGGTTTCATGGACGACGGCTTAGAGTTAGAAATTTCGGAATATTTTGGAGGGCAGGTTCTTGAACGCTTGCAAAAACTAATTCAGGCTCGACATCACGGCGAACTCTTAGTAGGAATGGCAGAAATTGTAGACACCGATCATGCTGAAATTCCATATTTAATAGCTGCCCCAATTATGCGCGTTCCCACAGTTTTAAGAGAAACAGTAAATGTTTATCTAGCAACCCGCGCTATTTTGACTCTCGTAAAATTTGGCTCAGTCCCAGATGGAACACCAGTGAAACATATCATTGAAACTATCGCTATTCCCGGCATGGGTACGGGAATGGGTAAAGTGCCGCCAGATATCTGCGCCAATCAAATGAAAGTTGCGCTCGAAGATATCCTCTTATCTCAGTACGAATTTCCTCAATCTTTACTGCACGCTCAAAGGCGTCACCACTTGTTATATACGGACGATAGCGAAGATTTGCAGTTGGAAGATTGAAACTCTTAAATTTGCCAGTTTTATTGTGTTGAGAAACCAAGTTTATTGGTGTGTGTTTTTTTAGGTAGAGAGACTTATCACAAATTTAAGTGCGCTAAACCGTACCTGCAAGTTGGCGGTATCCTACACACTAGAGCAACTTTGGTAGATATAATGTAATAGAACTGAGGTCATTCCAACTAGGTAAGCGCGGATACAAAAGTTGATAAAGCTGGAACAATAATTGCCTAGTTCTTATTAAATGCCAGAATTCCTTCTGGCGCTACAGGTACAAAGTCTGTATAAAAGACCACAATTCCTTCTGGCGCTACACATACAAAGTCTGCGTCCGGGGACTGTTAGTTTTTTTCAAAATGTTTGCTACCACAGGAGAAGATTGATATGACAGATCCAAAAGTAACCGAGGAACCAGTTTTAGAGGCAACTCTCGAAACGACGGAGCTCGTCAAAAAAGAGATGCCCGACGCGACTGATGAGGCGATCGCAGAAACTGCGGCGCTGTTTGAAGCAATTAAAAAACGCGCCACCGCCGAAGTGCAAGCAGCGGGCGAACTCACCCGCGAAGCTTATTTAAAAGCTGTCAATAAGGCCTCCGGGGCGATCGAAGAAAATAAGGATCTCGCCCACGAGAGATTCACAGAAGCAGTCAGGCTGATTAAAAAAGAAACTGAGAAAAATTGGCTGGTGGTAGATGCGATTAAAACGCGGGCGCAAGCGCAGGTGCAAGATGCCGGCGAAGTCAGTCGCGAAGCTTATTTGAAAGCAGTGCGACAAGCGCGAGAAGCGGTGGAACAAAATAAATTGATCGAACGCGATCGCATCGAACAAGCTGTTGACCACATTCACACGGAAGCTGAAAAGAATTGGCACCTTATTGTGAAGCAAATTGAGTCGATCGGCACTCGCTTGACGGATGCGGCTAAGTCTGCATGGAACGCGCTGACGGCGTTTTTTGACAAGAAGGATTAAACTCAGATATGACACCATTTTAAAGCACAGGCAAGATGCCTGTTCCACAAAGATTGAATTTTCTTGTGGCACAGGCATCTTGCCTGTTCATAAAAGGTTTTGACACTAAGCGCTATAATCAAAAAGCATTATTTTTAGTCCATAACCCCCAACCATGAGAAGTTACTACTGCGGCGAACTGCGAAGCGAACACATCGGAGAGACTGTCACCCTTTACGGCTGGGTGGATCGCCGCCGCGATCATGGCGGGGTGATTTTTCTGGATGTGCGCGATCGATCGGGTATTGTGCAAATTGTCAGCGATCCTGAACGCACCCCCGATTCCTATCACGGGGCTGAGGCTTTACGCAGCGAATACGTGGTTAAAATTACTGGGCGAGTCAGCAGCCGCCCCGAAGATTCCCTCAACCCGAAATTGCCTACGGGTGAGGTGGAAATTTACGCTGACGAAATTGAGTTGTTGAATGCGGTTCGCAAACAGTTACCGTTTCAGGTGGCGACGGCAGAAAATGAAAGCGTGCGCGAAGATTTGCGGCTGAAATATCGCTATTTGGACTTGCGGCGCGATCGTATGAGTCGCAATTTGCAGCTTCGCCACCAAGTTGTCAAAGCTATGCGTCGCCACCTGGAAGATGTGGGAGGTTTTATTGAAGTTGAAACACCGATTTTAACTCGATCGACTCCTGAAGGTGCGAGAGATTATTTAGTGCCCAGCCGCGTCAATTTGGGCGAATGGTACGCTTTGCCGCAGTCGCCGCAGTTGTTCAAACAATTGTTAATGGTTTCGGGTTTGGACAGATATTATCAAATTGCCCGCTGTTTCCGCGATGAAGATTTGCGCGCCGACAGACAGCCGGAATTCACACAATTAGACATGGAAATGAGTTTCATGTCTTTAGAAGAAGTTATCGAATTAAACGAAGGTTTAGTCTCCCAGATTTTCCAAAGTGTCAAAGGCATAGAATTGCCTCGTCCTTTTCCGCGTTTGACTTACGCTGAAGCGATGGATCGCTATGGTAGCGATAAACCGGATACTCGCTTCGGTATGGAATTAGTCGATGTTTCCGATTTGATGAAAGATTCGGGATTTAAGGTATTTTCCGGGGCGGTTGCTGCGGGCGGAATTGTGAAAGTTTTGCCGATTCCCGGCGGGAATGAGGCGATTTCTAACGTGCGGATTAAACCGGGTGGCGATTTGTTTAAGGAAGCCAGCGAAGCGGGTGCGAAGGGATTGGCTTACATCCGGGTGCGGGAGAATGGCGAAATTGATACGATCGGCGCAATTAAGGATAATTTGACGGAAGCACAAAAACAGCAATTGCTCGATCGCACGGGCGCGCAACCAGGTCATTTGTTGTTATTCGCAGCGGCTGATGTGACAACTGTCAATAAGACTTTGGATAGATTGCGCTTGTTCGTGGGTAACGAATTGGGATTGATTGATAAAGACAAGATGAATCTGCTGTGGGTGACAGATTTCCCGATGTTTGAATGGAACGCTGATGAGAAGCGTTTGGAAGCATTGCACCACCCGTTTACTGCGCCGCATCCTGACGATATTAATGATTTGAAAACTGCGAGGGCTCAAGCTTACGATTTGGTGTTAAACGGTACAGAAATCGGCGGCGGTTCTTTGCGGATTTATCAGCGGGAAGTTCAGGAAAAGGTGTTTGAGGCGATCGGCTTATCGACTGAGGAAGCTTACAATAAATTCGGCTTTTTGTTGGATGCGTTTGAGTATGGAACTCCGCCCCACGGAGGCATTGCTTACGGTTTGGATCGGTTGGTGATGCTGTTGGCTGGTGAGGAATCGATTCGCGATGTGATTGCGTTTCCGAAGACGCAGCAGGCGGGTTGTTTGCTGACGAATGCGCCGGCTGGGGTGGATGAGAAGCAGTTGAAGGAGTTGCAAGTGCGATCGACTTATACGCCCAAGTCATAAGTATGTAGAATACCTTGACAATTTAACTATTTGTAAATTCCTGACTTTTTTAAGAAGTCGGGAATCTGGGTAGTTTGAGTTTGGTGTCGTTGATGCAGAGGAGTTAAAGAGTTTGGTTGAGGTTGGTTTCGGTGAGTTGGGGAAACCAGGATTTGGGGAAGTTGGGCTAGGTTAAGGGTTGGGTGTGGCTATGCCATAATGAATGAGAGAATGAAATCCACCATTAACCATGACAACCACCGTTGAACTTAACGAAGAATTGGTTAAAGAAGCCTTTCGCTTAACCAATTTCAAAACAGAAAAAGAATTGATTGACTTTGCTTTGCAAGAATTAATTCGCACCCGTAAAAAGCGGAACCTACTTGATTTAAGCGGACAAATTCAATTTACGACTGAGTACGACTACAAAGCTTTGCGGGAAAACCGAAATGTTTCTGATTGATACATCAGTCTGGATCAGCGTTTTCCGCGACAGGACAGGTGTAGTACGCCAATCCCTGGAAGCAATAATCAATGAGGAAAGTATTTTTCTGAACCGATTTACTCAGATGGAACTTTTGCAAGGTTGCCGAGATGAACGGGAGTGGACACTATTAGAAACTTATCTCCAAGAACAAGACTACATCGAGTCTACGCCTAATACTTGGGTAGCGGCTGCTCGGATTTATTACGATTTGCAACGACAGGGGTTAACGGTTAGAAGTAGTATCGACTGCTGCATTGCCCAACTGGCGATCGAACACCAACTTATTCTAGTTCATAACGATCGCGATTTTGAAACAATTCAGAGAGTGCGATCGCTCAACTGCTTGCGCTTCCGGCCTGACAATAATTAAAGATTAATTTTAGTTTGAGTTGGTGAGGATGGGGTGAAGGCTAAAATGATTACGGAAAGTATCTGTAAATCTCTTTGCGGTGGAGTATCCTGACGAAATAGACTACGCCATCATTAACTTTAATACCGATTCGGTAATCACCCACTCTAAGGCGATAGTAGTCTGCATCACCTTTTAGTTTTTTAACATTGCTGACTTCATTTAATTTTTCGGCGTTCTCAACTTCTTCTATCGCTTCCTGAATTCTTTGCAACAAATCGGCCTCAAGAATCTTGAGTAAATCCTTTTCAAAGCTCTTTTTAAACTCCACATTCATGGTTGTCTCTTCAGGATTTTGAAAATTTGCTCGCGGCTGACTGTTTCAGTATTTTCGCCTTCTTTGATAGCATTTTCTATCCCTATATCTTCTAGGGCTTCTGTTAAAATTTCAGAAAATACTTCTTTTTGTTCTTTTAATAACTCAAAAATCGCTGCTTTGAGCAATTCTTTAAGTTTGGTTTCGTCTATAGTAATTTCAGACATTGCTTTTTTTCGGGGATTTATTTAAGGTTTTCATTATATCACGAAATCAAGCCGATTTATTTTCATGTTGATGTAAATTAATTAAATTTATTCTAGCCAACGTTGGTTTGCGGGTAGTCAGAAACCGGGTTTTTTCGATAATACTTCGTTACACCTCGTAGAAGCGGCCAAAAACGCGGTTTCTTTGGTTTGCGGGTAGTCAGAAACCGGGTTTTTTGCGAGAATACTGCATCCCGACCTTTAACTAAAGTGAAAAACCCGGTTTCTTTGGTTTTGATGCGTAACTCCCGACAGTCAAAACTTAGGACTCTAGATGAAGTCGTTTGAGCCAGTTTACGACAGTTTGAAGTAAATCGGGGTCATGGGGGGAGAAGGTTTGCAGGGGTGGATGAGGTGAGTCGGTGATGAGACAGATTGTACCGTGGAAGCGGGTAAGGGCATCGAGGAAAGTAGGGCTAAAACCTCGGGCCGCGGCGGATGTGGGGTCTTCGTAGAAGATGAGGATGGGGTGTTTGTTGCTGTGGCGGCGGAGTCGATTCCAGTAGGATTTGAGTTGGGGGAGGGTTTCGGGTTCGCCGTTGAGTCGTTCGGGACAGTTTTGGTCGAGGAATTGTTCGTAGATGTCGAGGGCGGGGTTATCGGAGTCGATGAATTTGCTGGTGTCGATGCAAATTAGCTGTACGGATTCGATTAATTGTGTGTCTGCAAGTCTGGCATCAAGGATGTTGGGTAAATCTGCTAAATTGAGGCTTTGGGTGAAGGGGGTAGAACCGACTCCTGTTGTTTCTGGGACTTCTGGATGGGGTGTGGTGAGTTGATGGTGCCATGCTTGATAGAAAGTTGGGTAAGGCAGATTTTGGGCGCAGTTCCAGATGACTCTGAAGGGAGGTATAAGGAGATCAAAAGCGTTTGCACGTACTTGGGAAGTTAGGTAATTTTTTAATCCTGAGACTACGGTGGCGAAGTGTTTACCTTTCATAATTTTCCCTAAGCTATCTGCCGCTTGGCTCCGAGTAGATTCATACTGAGAAGTATTGATTAACTCGACTAAAGCCGATATCGCAACTGGGTTATCTTTGCTTATTTTCCCTAAGCTATTTGCCGCTTGCCTCCGAGTAGATTCATCCTGAGAAGTATTGATTAACTCAACTAAAGCCGATATCGCAACTGGGTTATCTTTGCTTATTTTCCCTAAGCTATTTGCCGCTTGCCTCCGAGTAGATTCATCCTGAGAAGTATTGATTAACTCAACTAAAGCCGATATCGCAACTGGGTTATCTTTGCTTATTTTCCCTAAACTATCTGCCGCTAGGCTCCGGGTTCTTTCATTATCTGAATTGCGGATTAACTCGACTAAAGCGGCGATCGCCACTGGGTTATCTTTGTCTATTGCCCCTAAGCTATATGCCGCTTCCACCCGAGTATATTCATCACCTGAATTGCTGATAAATTCGACTAAAGCGGAGACCGCCACTGGGTTATCTTTGTCTAGTTCCCCTAAGATACCTGCCGCTGCACTGCGGATATATTCATCCTGAGAAGTATTGATTAACTTGACTAAAGCTGCGATCGCTAATGATTTGTTTTCGCCTCTTTCTGCTAAACTATATACCGCATCTGTCAGGGTATATTTACTAATTGCACTATTAATTAAATCGACTAAAGCTGCGGTCGCCACTGGATTATCTTTGCCTACTCTTCCTAAGTTAAATATCGCTGCTCTCCAGGTATTTCTCGTCTGAGCAGAGTTGATTAAATCGACGAAAGCTGCGAGCGCCACTGGGTGATATTTGTCTATTTCCCCTAAGCTACGTGCCGCGAAACATCGGATATGTTGATTTTGAGCAGAGTTGATTAACTCGACTAAAGCTGCGATGGCTACGGGGTTATCTTTGTCTATTTTCCCTAAGCTATCTGCCGCTTGGTACCGGGTACTTTCATCACCTGAATTATGAATTAACTGGACTAAATCTGCGATCGCAACTGGGTTATTTTTGCCTATTTTTCCTAAGCTATATGCCGCTTGCCTACAAATATCTTCATTCTGTGAAGTACGGATTAACTGTACTAAAGCTGCGATCGCAACTGGGTTATCTTTGCCTATTTTCTCTAATAAATATTCCACCTTCCTCCGGGGATCTTCATTCTGTGAAGTACCGATCAACTGGACTAAAGCGGAGATTACAACTGCGTTATTTTTGTCTATTGCCGCTAAGCTATATACCGCTTGCCACCGGGTATCTTCATTCTGTAAAGTACCGATTAACTCGACTAAAGCGGCGATCGCCCTTTCCCGATCCGTGTCTTTTAGTATCTCCCTTGCTACCTCGAAAATAGGACTAAAAACTTGCAAACTATCCTGTTTTTCTGCAAATCCCCACTTGACAATTTGCGACACAATCTCATCAGCAAGACTACAATCCTTAAACTCAGCAATCCCCGCAGCCGCGAGAAAATACGCCCGAATTTTATAAAAACCAATATCACGCCCATCCTCAAACTCAACCAACGCCTTAATAAACGCTTCCTTCTCATTCTTCCCTACACCCTCCAGCCCGAACCACAGCAAAATCACCTGCTTCCACTGCGCTTCAAAAATCCGATATGCCTTCCCCACCACCGGAAAATCAACATGATTCCGAGGTAAAAAATAATCCCAATCATCCACCGCCAACGCCGCAAAATACTCCTGAAACGTCGCATGATAAAACGCATAGACTGATTCTTCCGGTTCATCAATATCGATGCCAACCCGATTCAACCATCCTAGAGATAACGCCAATGATAATAAAGACGTTTCATCGCTTCGAGCTCCCAAATACTGACTGACTAACTGATAGGACAAGCGAAAACGACTCGATTTGCCATCAATTGCTGCTTTGGCTAATTCTCCTAACCCTTCATGTAAAAGTTTCTGACACTCATTGTGACTTTTGCCACATAGCTTTTCATATATTTTGATAATTTGCTCTTTCCAGCGATAGAAATACTTAATAAAACTGGCATATAATTTTGCCTGAGTATCCGGTAAAGTTCCCTGTCTCGAACTCCAAATTTGACACAACATCCACAACCGCAACGGATTTTGAATCAACTCCTTGAGACGGGAATTCTCCGACTCTGCTAATTCCGCCTCCAAACTTTCCCCCGTCGCAGCATCCCCCATCCCCGCAAACCAACGGCGAATATACTCCGTAACTTGTTCCGAATTAAACTCCAAATTGCGAAACACATCAAACCCCGAAAAAGCATTTTTATCCGCCTCCCAAACATTCACCCGACAAGTCACCACCACCCGCGCCGCCTGCACCCATGTCCTTGACAAATCTTTCGCTAACTGCTGCATTCCTTGAGTGTTGGCCATTTCATCCACACCATCCAGCAACAACCAAACCCGACTCATTTGTGCTTCTAAATCACCGCGCGTCACTCCTCCTGGACACCGAGACAACCACACCTTTTCCAAATGGTCACAGATACTTTGCGCGCCTAATTCAGCTAAATCTATCCAAATCGGCAACCCCAATTCTTGCTCTAAAATCCAATCAGCAATCTTCTGCAACCGCGTGGTTTTCCCCGCACCCGGTTCGCCAATAATCGCAATTTTTCGCCCTTGACTAATGTCGCTTTTCCCTTGTCGCAATACATCCTCAAAAAACCTTTCTTCAGCAATGGGAATCAGTTTTTCTGTTTCCTTTTCCTTTTCTTCCTGCTGATTCCTTGGCTGAGGTTTGGGTTTTTGGCGTTCAACAATGGCTAAGGGAACATAAACCCCATCGAGTTGCGGAGTCATCCCGCAGGCGTTGGTGAAAGGGTTGGTGGTGAGTTGCTGTTGGTGGGCGAGGTTTTGGCGGCAGATTTCTTGCCAGTTTATGGGTTCTTCTTTAGGTTTAGGAGTTTCATGGGATATCTCGACTGTGACGGAGCCAAATTTAACCTTCCACTTTTCCTCAATTACTTCTAAATTTTCTTTGGGGTTAATCTGATTCTTCAGCTTAAGGGAAAATTTCCAATAACCTTGATTTCTTGCACTAGGTTTAAGGTAAAGTATACCTAAGTCTTTCAGACAGTCGAGAACATCTTGGATTGCCTCTCCTCTTCTCTGGGAGTTATTGACATTCTTTTCATCATTGGGTTGAGAGAGTTCTAACGCCTTTCCTAAGCATTCCACCAATGTACATAAATCTTCCTTAGTTATCCCTTCAACAATTTTGGTTTTGTTGTTGTTGAGTTTTTGCTGAAATTTCCCCGATACCAGCAACTCATTTTCCTTTTCCCATAGCAACTTGAGCGTAGCTTTCAGCTTGTCCCCTGAAACGGCTATTTCCCCATTATCCTGGAACGTAACTTTCAGCTTATCCCCAGCCACGCCAATTTCCCCATTCGTGAGGGCGAGTAAGGCCTCAACCAGTTTGAAAACGTTGTTTTTTGTGGTGGCGTTTTTCCCGTATTTTCGTGCCATCGCTACCTTTTGAATAAAATTCATCGTCGCTTGGGCAAGTTTGCCCAAACCAGTTGGTTTGCCCAAGCGCTTAACCCCGATTATACAAGGGTTTCAGAATTTTTTGTTTTTGCTTGATTGGGCAAAAGCCCAAAAAAATAATTTACCTCATAAGCACAAAACGAGGTGAATTATGAACGACCAAGAAGACAGAATCAAACAACGCGAAGCATTAGAAGATGCTCATGACAACTTTGTTCAACCTTATGTTAATCAATTGATTGAAGTTAACGCCCAGTCTTCACCCAATATTGATGTTGCGCTTCCTGGGTTTTGCTGTGTGTCGGGATGGTTGGTTTTGGTTGTATTGTATTGTTTTTGGACGCGCTATCGAATGTCATCAAAATAGCCTGTATTATTCGGCGGTTGAAACCGCTTCTGGTCAAACGAAGTCTGCCTCCGCAGACTAAGAGTTTATTACGTTTCTCTGGGATCGTCTGTTGGTGGATGACAGCCAGCTTTAATCCATAAACCGCGTGCTTCCTGAATCGATCGCTCTCCTTGATACCGTTCGTCATTCACGTCAAGCCGATCGCAAGTAGCGCGACCAATTGCTGTAACTCCGATAATTTTTGTACCCTCCCTCGTCCAAATAAAATGCTCTTGCCATTGCTGACTTCGAGGATTAAATAGAGCTACTTCTGCTTGAGTTTCTAGATCGCTAGCTACTGTAAAATTGTAACGGCGTTGATTGCAACGGCTACAAGCAAGCGCTAAATTATTGACATCATCAGTACCATCTAAAGAACGGGGTTTAATATGGTCGATGGTAAAACGAGAGGTGCTGATTTCTTCTGGAGAGTGACAATATTCGCAAAGATATTTAGCCCGTTGTCTTACATATTGGCGGGTTGCTTCGGTAAGGGTCATTTTTGAGCGAGGAGGAGGGAGTTTAGGTAAGTAAAAAGGCGATCGAGTTCGTTGATGGCCTTGAGTTCGTCTTGTTCTTCAGCCGTTAGATCGTTGACTTTATTTTTTTCCAGAAGGCTTTCTAGATGGAGTTGAAGTCGATCAGTAAATTTGAACAAAGGGCGATTATTGACTGTTTCGACTTTAATTCCGGTTTCAATGAGGGAGGGAGGTTGAATGACAACTTGCATAATATTTGACTTTGTTGAATTGTTTGTCATGTTTAGGCCTTATCCATATTTTATCTCAAATTACGGGAGGCCAGAAACCGGGTTTTTTCGAGAAGACGCGCTACGCCTCGTAGTAGCGGCAAAAAACCCGGTTTCTTTGGTATTTATGGGTAAGCCCTAAATGAGACAGAAAGGCCGATCGCACTTTTTCAATTCGTGCGATCGCCCTCCAAGATTATTCTTTCCAGTAACGGGTTAAAATCCGGATTACCTCACCCGCTATCGGCGATGGTAGAGGCGGGCTCCATTCCCCAACTTCTGCAAAACCTAAAACGTGCAACAGATTAACGATACTTTCTACCGCTTTGGGAACGCCACACAACAGCAAACGAATCGGTTGCTTACCTTGAGGTACATCAGGAATTTCTTCCCGGAGCAGCTCGGTAACTGACTTTGGCTGTGATATCATAGACTTTGAATTACACGAATAGTGGAATTGCGATCGCCCTCAAGTTTTCCAGGCCAGGGGCGATCGCTTTTCCGTTTGTACATCCTCAGTCTAGCACAGCTATGGGAATATGGGAATAGGTAACTAAGGGAATTTTAAACTTTTCACACGTAAACGTGTGAAAATAAAGTTATGGCAAATGAAAAAGACACCATCAAACTTGTAATTCCCAAGGCATTGAAGATCAGGTTCAAAGCCTTGTGCGTTCGTGCGGAAAGGGATATGAGCAGCGTCGGAGGTCAACTAATAGAAAACTGGTGTCAAGAGCAAGAGCAAGCCCAGGCGAAACGGGATGAGTCAAACACCTGAAGGGGCGACACCAAAGAGGCGTACAAAGAAAGTACGATCGATCTATGAAGTAAATTCCCAGTTGCCTAACTTGCCAGCAAAAAACCTAAAACGAGTCACCAGCTACGTTCCTCCAAACGCCTACAACGTCTTGGAAGATTGGGCCAAGAAAGAAGACCGGACAGTCAGCAATCTGGTAAGTCGGATTGTCTCTGAAGCTGTAGATGCTTACTTGGCTAAAAAGACTACAGAAGATGAACCCAGCAGCAATTAACCTTTGATCTCTACGCTGATGAGTCATTCTCAACTGCCAACCTGTCAGGCCGTTGATTTTGTGTTGGAGTGGGGTTTGGTTTTTGGGTGTTTAGATTACTTTAGCCTAAACTAGATTGTGGTGTGCTACCTTGGCTTAAAAAAGCTCTAAAAAATTTGCAGTCAGCTAAAATGACATGGTGAACACGCTACCCCCAAACAATGTGAGTCCTGCAAAATCTCCTAGAGTTGCCTTTTACCCGCCACCCGAAATCAAGGAGAAGTTAGAAAAACTGGCGAGTATTGAGCGTCGTTCGATTTCCCAAATGGCATTACTTTTGGTCGAAGAAGGACTCGAAAGAGCGCAGAAGGAAGGCAAGTTTAATGAATCCAAAGACGATTAAACTACCAACTACCACTGCGGGCGATCGCTCTCAACTGCCTGCGTGTCCTGCCGTGTACTTTGTTTGAGACGGTGACGCGGTAAGGTACAATAGGGCAGTAAAAGCACAAATAACAGCCTTGCCAGCAAAACTCCCCAGAATAGTTGTATATCTTCCAGAAGAACTTAAAGCAGACCTAGAGCGGTTAGCCAAATCGCATTATCGGCCGGTCTCGAATATGGTATTGACATTAATTCAAGAAGCAGTAGATGAGGCTAAATCTGAGGGGAGAATTCAAAGCGACGATCGATCGCAGCAACAGAAAATCGACAGCGACTCTGAATGATTTAACCGCAGAGGACGCAGAGAGCACAGAGGAAGAGAAGAGAGAGATGAAACATGGTGCACACGCTACCTATTACTTAACTCTTCGCCAGATGAATGTCTATTTCCTGCTTCAGCTCGGTCGGTCAAATTCAGCAACCTGTTTTTGACCAAGAGAGGTAATTGCTAAGACTAAAACACTTAACGTAAGGCCTAAAATCGCATAACTCGGTAGTGAAAAAATAGTTACTTTAAACAAATAAGGCAACTCCCCCCCCTTCCAGTTCCACCGCCTTCCTAGAAACACCAACAGCCCGCCATGAATCACAGCGGTTTGCACCATGACACAGCCAACTCCCAATAACCAAACCGACATTCTTTGCCTAGAGAAGGCACAATTTTTAATCTGAAAACATAAATCATTCAGCAAAAAAACCACCGCCGGTGCTAACATCACAGAACTGGTGGGCTGTGAATAGTTGATAGCAATACTCAAAGTAGAAATTAGCACCATTTCAGATAAGTCAACCTTTTTTGACCAAGCATTGCGAGATTGTTTTTTGTAAAAATACCAACTCACTAAACCAACTAGCACCAGAATAATCAAGTCAGAAAATAGCTTCGCCACGAAGGGACTATCGGGGAAAAATCTCGGCCCCATAACCCTTAAATCAAGGCGACTCATAGAAATATAAGCATTATTCGATGGATCGTTGAGCCAGAGTGGAAATCCACGAGTCGCATCCTGTATAAATCCTGTTAAAGAATTGCCCGTTACAGCTAGACCTATAACTGCCAAAACAGTTACCGTGACTATAGATATAAAAACTAGCTGAAACCGTCTTTTGATTAAAAAATAAGGAATAAACAATATAACTAAAGTGGGTTTAAAAAGTGCTATTCCTAATAAAATTCCTGCAATTACATCCTGATTTTTTCTAGCATAAATAAACATCCATAACAGCATAACAGCAATAAAAGTTGCCACATTGCCAACTTGAAGATCGAAGACAAAACCGTAGAGGAATGCAACTGATATACTACAAATAGTCCGAAAAGCTCGTGAGTGCGACACCAACAAGATATTCGCTCCCCATAAAACAAAACCTGTGGCAATAAGATGCAGCCAAGTCCAGATTGTGAATGCAGTCTTCATAGGGAAATAGCCCACAAACCACAGCGGAGGAATGATATTAGGTGGATAAACAAAAGAAGGAATAAACCCACACACTTTAGTGATGCTACAGAAACCGCTGTTAAACACTTCTACATTAAAGGGACTCAAATGCTGATGGGCTAATCTACTCGCTACATAAAACCACTTAAAATCCCAGTAAGGGGGATCGGGCCGATTAGTCAGATTGTAAACCAACCAACCGGTATAACAGAGAAATCGGGTGAGAACTAATACAATAACTGCTTGCAAAATAAAGTTAACAATAGGTTGACGAAAAAAATGAGTCAACCTTTGGATCGAAGGATGTTTTAAAAACAAAGAATCTTGCCATGCTGTTTTTTCGCTATCTAATCGCCAATTAAATTTGAGAAACCCAGCCACTGTAATTATAATTATTACATTCCAGAATCCAAAGCTAATCATAGAAAATATTTTTAATAAATGTACTATTTGATGATATCACAACCAGAAATTATCTCATGTCCGATCGATCAACCATAATATCCCGGTCGGGGCGGGTTTTTGAGATGGTCAATTATTAACAGGTATTGTTGGCTCACGGGCCCCTACAAAAATCGCGGTTGCTCGACCGGACATGATATTATCAACTAAAAATCAGCCTTTGAACCTAGAATCTAGACGTTTATTCCTGGTTTCAACCTAACTCTCTTTTCTCTCTTTTCTCTGCGTCCTCTGCGCCCTCTGCGGTAAAAAAAAAAAATCTTATTCACAAACAAAATAGCATTGCCATCCAAAAGCCCGATCGCACATTTGCGCCTTATAACCCTGTTCACCCCCAAACATATGCGTTAACCTAGTTGACTACAACTTGTACCGCACTCCCCAACTAAATTCATGCTTCCCCGCATCCAAGAATTAGCCGCCACCCTAGCACCCCGCTTAATCGAAATTCGCCGCCACATCCACTCCCACCCCGAACTCAGCGGTCAAGAATATCAAACCGCCGCCTACGTAGCCGGAGTTCTCGCTTCCAGCGGAGTTCACGCCATCGAAGGAATCGGCAAAACAGGAGTGCTCGGCGAACTCAAAGGCAACAGCAGCGAGTCCCGGTGGCTGGCAATTCGCACCGATATGGACGCTTTGCCGATTCAAGAACGCACTAACTTAGAATTTGCCTCCCGCAACGAGGGAGTGATGCACGCCTGCGGCCACGACATCCACACCACCGTCGGTTTGGGCGCAGCAATGATATTGTCTCAGCTAGGGGAAAAATTGCCCGGTCACGTCCGCTTCTTGTTTCAGCCGGCGGAAGAGATTGCCCAAGGTGCTCAATGGATGATTAAAGATGGGGCGATGCAAGATGTTGACGGCATCCTCGGAGTGCACGTTTTTCCGACGATTCCCGGCGGTTGCGTCGGTATCCGCCACGGGGCCCTGACGGCGGCGGCAGATGACATAGAATTGATTGTGATGGGCGAATCCGGCCACGGTGCGCGTCCCCACGAGGCGATCGACGCAATTTGGATTGCTTCTCAGATAATTACCACTTTGCAGCAGGCAATTAGCCGCACGCAAAATCCTTTGAGGCCACTGGTTTTGACGATCGGGCAAATTAACGGCGGACGAGCGCCGAACGTAATTGCCGATCGAGTAAAATTATTGGGAACTGTGCGATCGCTCCATCCCGAAACCCACGAAAACCTGCCGGCTTGGATCGAACAAATTGTTTCTAGCGTTTGCGGGACTTACGGCGCTAAGTACGAACTCACCTACAAGCGCGGCGTGCCAGGAGTCCAAAACGACCCAAAACTCACGCAATTAGTCGAAACTGCGGCTTTAGAAGCTTTAGGTCGATCGCGCGTCCAAATTTTACCAGAACCCTCCCTCGGCGCCGAAGATTTTTCGATGTACTTAGAACACGCACCCGGAACCATGTTTCGCTTAGGAGTGGGACTGACTGACAAACCGAACTATCCCCTCCATCACCCGCAATTTGAGGTCGATGAATCTGCGATCGTGACCGGCGCTGTCACCTTGGCCTATGCCGCCTACCAATATTGGAAACAGCATCCAGGTTCACACTAATAGTCTTCGACGTATGGGTGGTCAGCTAACTAACCGTAGGGTGCTTACCCGGAAAAATGTTTAGTCTCTTGTAAAAACATTCAGCCCTGACCCACCCTACAATAACTACAAAAACTAATTTAGAAAATTTTATGAATCTAGATTTCGATCGATTCTGCGACGCCTGCAACCCCAGTCACTCCCTGATATTGGGCAATGCCGAAGATCAGCGCTACTACATTGATTTTGCTGAGGTGCGCGGCGGAAAAGTTATTAACATACTCAAACGGACAATTACCCGTCTGGCACGAGATAAACCGACTTGCCAATTGTTTACCGGACATATTGGTTGTGGCAAGTCTACTGAATTGTCGCGACTGGAAAAAGAGTTGACAGATGAGGGGTTTCATGTAGTTTACTTCGAGTCAACACAAGACCTCGATGAAATGGATCTCGATTTGACAGATATCATGTTAGCGATCGCACGGCGAGTCACCCAAAGCTTGGAAGAGGGCGACATTTCCTTGCAGCCCCAGGGCTTTAAAGAATTCTTAAAAAATAGTTGGAATTTTTTACAAACCCCTGTGACTGTAGAAGCTGAAGGAGAGCTTTTTGGCAGCAAATATAAGGGCAATACAGACGGAAATCTGGAAGTTTCTCTGCCTTCAGGTATTGCCAAAATTACTGCCAAAATCAAAAGTAATCCCGACTTGCGTTCTAAACTGAGACAGTACATGGAACCGCAAGCTAATAAAATGTTAGAACTGATTAATCAAGAAATTATTGATGTAGCAATTAATCAGCTAAAGCAGCGGGGTAAAAAAGGATTGGTGGTGATTGTTGACAACTTAGACAGGATAGTTTCTCGACCCAATGCAGCGGGGCGAGGATTGCCAGAATATATCTTTATTGACCGGGGCGATCAGTTGCGACAACTGAATTGCCATTTGGTTTATACGCTACCGTTGGAATTGATTTTTTCTAATGAAACTGAAATATTAAAAAATCGCTTGGGGGGCGGGGTTGAACCGAAAGTTTTGCCGATGGTACCAGTAAAGAATAGAGACGGTAGCGAATGTGTTGAGGGGATGAATTTGCTGCGGCGCATGGTGATGTCGCGGGCTTTCCCTGATGTGTCGCCCGAGAAATATATCACATTAATTACCGAAGTTTTTGACAGTCCTGAAACTTTAGATAGATTGTGTCGTGTCAGCGGAGGTCATTTGCGAAACTTGATGGGGATGCTGTTTGGTTGCTTGCAGCAAGATGACCCTCCCATTTCCCAAAATGTGTTGCAATCTGTGATTCGTAATTCCCGCGACAGTCTGATTCGCGGCATTGATAATGATGAGTGGGAATTACTGTTTAAGGTGGTGAAAGAACAAAGCATAAATGGAGATAAAGAATACCAAGATTTGCTGCGAAATCTGTGGGTTTTTGAGTATGTAGACGACACTCAAGGAAATTGGTTTGCGTTGAACCCGCTGTTGATGGAAACTGACAAATTTAAGCTGTGGCAGCAGCAAAATTCGTGAGATTATGGTAAACTCAAATCTAGCCGAAGATATTGCAGCAGAAAATGAGCGATCGCTCTCTACATTGGTACGGACGATCGCCCGCTTTCAAGGAAAGTTTTCTTTAACTTTAGTGCGCTGCAATTATGCTAGCTTGCGTTCTGCAATGCTGGAAAAGCTGCGCGATATATCGACAGTTGAATATCAAGAATTAGTCCTTGAGCCTGCTACTAAAATACTTCATCAAACTATTATCAATGCCGTCCAGCAGCAACCACCGAAAGCTTTAATAGTTGTGGGCCTAGAATCGGTGGTTGCTATTGATGACCTGTTAGCGGGGGCTAATAGAGCGCGAGATCAATTCAAGCAAGATTTTGCTTTTCCGTTGATATTATGGGTGACGGATTCGGTACTGTTTAAATTCAGTCGCTCGGCGAATGATTTGAAGTCTTGGGCTCCTCCTCCAATTCAGTTTACCATGCCGCCCGATGATTTGATGAATTTGTTACAACAACAAACCAGTCAAGCTTTTGCTGATGTTGATAATTTCAAATTAGATGACTGTGAAATGGAGTTGCTGGAGAAGGATTTGGTAAATGCAGCATTAGACCAGGAATTGCAAGCTAGTTGGCAATTTATTCGCGGTTTAGTTGAATTTCAGAAAAATCAAATAGATTTAGCACTCGATCATTATCAGCAAAGTTTGACATTTTGGCAGCAAAATCGCCACTTAGAAAGACAAGGAATTGTCTGCCAGAAAATTGCTCAAGCTTACAACCGCAAAGCTGAATTGCACCGGGCAGGAAATCAAGGTTATTGGCAAGAAGCTAGAAAGTATTTACAACAATCTCTGGATAGCTTTGAGCAAGTGCAGCGGCATGATTTAGCTGCGAAATGTATTAGCGAACTCGGCGAAGTGCTGCGACTTTTACAAGATTGGGAAGAGTTGCAAATTTTAGCTAAAAAAGCCTTAGAAATGCACGAAATTTACGGCACTCCGAGTCAAGTAGCTGAAGATTACGGCTTTTTGGCTGAGGTGGCGCTGCAAAGTTTGGAGTGGGGCAAAGCTTGCCAATCGGCTCAATCAGCATTGGCTATTTTGGCACAACCAGGAGTATCCCAACAAAACAATGGTTTGTATCGGTTACTTTGGGCAAAAGCGCAGCTAAATCTCACTCAAGAGTCGCAGGCAGTTAACAACTTAGAAGTAGCTAAAGAAATTACACAACCTCAAGATGACGTGCAGCTTTATTTGAGGATTTTAGAAGAGTTGAGAACTCTCTATTTTGAGCAAAGCGAATATTTAAAAGCATTTTACCTTAAACTCGAACAACAAGCAGTTAAAAGCAAATATCGACTGCAAGCTTTTATCGGTGCAGGTCGCTTGCAGCCGCCGCAACAAATAATTGAGAACGGTTTAGAATCAGGTCAATCACAAGCTGAAATTGTTGAGGAAATTATCGCCGCTTCCGGGCGGTCGCAGGATGTTAAACGAATAATTCAACGGATAGGTACACCTGCTTGCAAGCTGACAATTATTCACGGACAGTCTGGAGTAGGAAAAAGTTCGATTATTCAAGCGGGGTTAGTTCCAGCCCTGCAACTTACAACTTTTGACGCGCGGGATGTATTGCCTGTTTTATTGCAGTCTTATCACGATTGGGCGAGGGATTGCGGTCAGTGTTTGCGATCGGGAATTAAAAAAATAAAAGGTGAGAGTTTATCTACTCCTATTGACACGCCGATAGCTATTCTGGAACAGTTGCGACTGAATCAAAATCGCAATTTATTGACGGTACTAATCTTTGACCAGTTTGAGGAATTTTTCTTTGCTTATCAAGACCAAACTAGCCGGAGAGAGTTCTATGATTTTTTGGCTGAATGTTTAAATGAGATTGGTGAACTCAAAATTATCCTGTCGCTGCGGGAAGATTATCTTTTCTACTTGTTAGAATGGAATCGCGCCAGCAATTTGTCAATAATTGATAACGACATTCTCAATAAAAAAATCTGCTATTACTTGGGCAATTTTTCGCTAGCCGATGCTAAAATTGTTCTCCAAACCTTAACAAAACTCTCTCAACTTGACTTATCCGAAGATTTGGTAAACGCGCTGGTAGAAGATTTAGCAGGTGAAGTGCGGGAAGTGCGGCCGATTGAGTTGCAAATTGTGGGAACGCAACTAGAAAAACGGCCGATTACTCGACTGGGTGAATATCAGCAACTAGGCAGTCCGGCTAAGGTCAAACTGGTTGAGGAATTTTTAGCAGAAGTTATCGCAGACTGCGGCCAGGATAATAGAGAAATTGCCGAACTTGTCTTGTATTTGCTGACGGATGAAAACAACACTCGTCCTCAGAAAACTCTGGCTGAGTTAGCAGCAAACTTAGGAACTGAGTCAGAAAATTTAAAGTTAATTTTAGAGATTGTCGTTAAATCGGGATTGGTGTTAGAAGTGCCAGCAACTCCGATTGAACGTTACCAACTTGTCCACGATTATTTAGTGCCTTTTATCCGCAAACAGCGCGGTGCGGAATTACTAGAATTACGCGAAAAATTTAAGCAAACTGAAGCGAAAAATCAGATATTAGCAGAGGCCACACAAAAAGCCGAACTGTTGTCAGTAGAATCACAGCGAAAAGCCCAGAGACGAATTGGTATTGGTACAGCGGTATTGGGTATTAGCATAGTTTTAGCTGCAACTGTAATGGGATTAGCGCGGCAGCAAGTGGACCAGGCACAGAAATTGACAAAATTAGAGCTATCGGCAAGTGAGGTTTTGAAACTATCTGAGTTGGGTAATAATCAAATAGAGGCTTTAATCTCAGCCGTGAAAATTGGAAAAGAACTCAAAGCCACAGTCAAGGAAGTTCGTTCCTTTGCAGATAACCCGATATCTAATCCGCAGATTGCCCTCAATCAGATTCTCGACAACATCCGAGAACAAAATTGGTTTAAAGGACATCAAGGTCAGGTAACAAGTGTCAGTTTTAGTCCCGACGGCAAATACATTGCTACGGCATCAGAGGACAATACAGCAAGGTTGTGGGATGTTACAGGTAAGCTGATACAAGAATTTAAAGGAGATCAAATTTGGGTAACAAGTGTCAGTTTTAGTCCTGACGGCAAATACATCGCTACGGCATCATGGGACAATACAGCAAGGTTATGGGATTTAACAGGCAAGTTGATAAAGGAATTTAAAGGACATCAAAATGAGGTAAGGAGTGTCAGTTTTAGTCCTGACGGCAAATACATCGCTACGGCATCAGAGGACAATACAGCCCGGTTGTGGGATGTTACAGGCAAGCTGATACAAGAATTTAAAGGACATCAAGGTTCGGTATCGAGTGTCAGTTTTAGTCCCGACGGCAAATACATCGCTACAGCATCAACGGACACAACAGCCAGGTTGTGGAATTTAACAGGTAAGCTGATACAAGAATTTAAAGGACATCAAGGTTCGGTATCGAGTGTAAGTTTTAGTCCTGACAGCGAATACATCGCTACGGCATCATTCGACACAACAGCCAGGTTGTGGGATGTTACAGGCAAGCTGATACAAGAATTTAAAGGACATCAAGGTTCGGTATCGAGTGTAAGTTTTAGTCCTGACAGCAAATACATCGCTACGGCATCATGGGACAAAACAGCCCGGTTGTGGGATGCCACAGGCAAGCTGATACAAGAATTTAAAGGACATCAACATGAGGTAAGGAGTGTAAGTTTTAGTCCCGACGGCAAATACATCGCTACGGCCTCATTCGACAAAACAGCCCGGTTGTGGGATTTAACAGGTAAGTTGATACAAGAATTTAAAGGACATCAAGATGGGGTATGGAGTGTCAGTTTTAGTCCCGACGGCCAATACATCGTTACGGCATCAGGGGACAATACAGCCCGGTTGTGGCGAATTAAAACTTTAGATGAAATGCTGGTGCAAGGCTGCGATTGGCTGCACGACTATTTGCAGAATAATGCTGAGGAAAGCGATAAACACGTCTGCGATGAGATTAGTGCTCAGAAAAAATGATTAGCCAATCAATCGGTAGGTGCAAATAAACCTGACAGTGTAACAGAATGTAAAGCGATCGCAACTTTTGCGATTCCTGCGTTTGACTCGCAATGACAGATTTACCGCAGGGGGCCCAGAAACCGGGTTTTTTACGAAAAGACCAGTTGCAGCGCCCACACTCGGTAAAAAACCCGGTTTCTTTCGTCTGAGTGCCTAAGTCCTGACTTAACAGAATTCTGGCAACCAAACCACCTTATCTTCCGGAATTCCGCTCTAGCAGCCGCCAAATGTGCTAACGTACAATCAAAAATCCCCAAATTTCAACTATCGCGAGACAGATAACCGTGTTCGCTCAAGCACCTCCAACTCCCAATTACAAATGGTTTAGCTGCGTTTCTAGCACTGTTTTCACCGCATTGTGCCTGTTGCCCATTTTTAGCGCTGCGGGATACGCCCAAACTCCCCAAAATAGACCCATCAAAATCGGTGTGGTGCAGCGGTTTGGCACCAAAGCAACCGACAAACTAACGCTGAAAGCATTACCGGGCGACAGCTTAACATTGAGTTACAAAACTCCTCAAGGCATAGAAACCAAAACGGCTGCCAGCATCAAGCTAGAAATAGCCCCGAAACCGCTGGAATCGGCATTAGTAGAAGAACGAGTTGTTCTGAGCTCCCACCGCAGTTTCGAGAGTGCGGAAGATAGCGCCAATCAGTGGCGGGCTAAGGGAATTGAGGTAGAAATTGCTCAACCTTTTCGCTGGCAAGTTTGGGCGAAAAGAGATACTTACAACTCTCCTTTGGTGCGACGCTGGCTGTTGCAAAGTTTGCAAGCTCAAGGGAACACAACAGCTTTTTTGGATTCCAAAGTTTTAAAACAAATACCCCAGGCATTTTGGGTTTTAAACGGCTTTCGTTTCAACCGCAATGAGTTGGATGTCACGGCGGGGAAAAATGTGATTGAGGTATTGGAACAAACCACCCAAGAGGCGACAGCTATTGAACCCGAAAAAGCAATTCAACAAACTCACCGTTATGGCGGCAGTTTGCACCTGCAAAAAAATGCTTACGGCACTTATACTTTGGTAAATAAAGTGCTGACGGAAACTTATTTGCGGGGTGTTGTTCCTCACGAAATTGGGGCTTTTGCGCCTTACGCTGCGATTGTCGCTCAAACTATTTTAGCGAGAACCTACGCCCTGAGAAATTTGCGCCGGTTTGCTGTGGATAATTATGAGTTGTGCGCTGATGTTAACTGTCAAGTTTATAAGGGTTTGACCGAGGTTTACCCGCAAAGTGATAAGGCGATCGCCCAAACGAGCGGTTTGGTGCTAACTTACGAAAATCAGCTAGTAGACGCGCTTTATTCCGCCTCTAGCGGCGGCGTGACAGCCTCTTTTAACGATGTGTGGCAGGGCGCGGAACGTCCATATTTGCGATCGATCGTCGATTCCCCTAATAATATTTGGGATTTGTCCAAGCAGAGTTTGTCTGACGAAAACAATTTCCGCCGCTTTATCAGTTTGGAAAAAGGGTTTAATGAGGAAAAAGAAGACACTTTTCGGTGGCGCGAACCCGCTTCTTTGACGGCAATTGGTGGATTTCTCAAACAGTATCTTCAGAAGAAACAGCACCCGCTGGCTAATTTGAAAACTGTCACTCAGGTGGAAGTGACAGAAAGGTCGCCCGCTGGTCGAGTTTTGAAAATGAAGGTTCAAACTGACTTGGGCCCGATTGATATCGACAAAGACGAGATTCGCAATGCTTTTTACCCGCCGATTAGCACGCTTTTTTACCTAGAACCAATTTACAATCCCGACAAAACTCTCAATGGTTATGCTTTTGTCGGAGGTGGTTTCGGGCACGGGGTGGGAATGAGTCAGACTGGTTCTTACAATTTGGCTAATTTGGGCTGGAATGGATCTCAAATTCTGGGCTTTTATTTTCCCGGCGCTCAAGTTGTGCCGCTCAGCGATAACATTACATTTTGGCAACCATAAAATTAAACTCCCAAAATTCAGTGAGGACTTGCGTAAAAACTATCGAATGCAAGCAGGAGCAATGCAATCTCAATGCCGGATTTTTCCGAATCTTTAGCGCAAGCCCTAAAATTTTGAGATTTTAGATTTTAGATTCTAGACAGGATTTTACGAGTTAACTAAAATCTGCTATCTAAAATCTAAAATTATTCGGTCAGCTATCGCCTCAAACTGCTATTAATCAATAGCTTGGAGTTAGAGCAGATGACTGACGGCCCCCTTTTTAGTACAGCTCTTCTTCTTTGTGAGTTTCTATCGTACAGTCAGACTGGGGATAGGCGACGCAGGTGAGGATCATTCCGGCCTCGATTTGGTCGTCGTCCAAGAAAGATTGGTCGGATTGGTCAACAGTGCCTGATATGATTTTGCCGGCGCAGGTGGAGCAAGCTCCAGCGCGGCAAGAGTAGGGGAGGTCAAGTCCTGCTTCTTCAGCAGCATCGAGAATGTAAGTATCTTCATCAACGTCAATGGTCTGGTTAAGTCCTTCGGCTTCGCTGATGAGGGTAACTTTGTAAGTTGCCATGCACTAAATCCTCTCAAAAATTCAACAAGATTGATAATTTTTCCTAATGCAACCTTCAAGGCTCTATGAGCTTTGAGGTTAGGCATTAGGTTCGTTCCCTCTATGATAGTAGGGGATAGAAGCCCGGTTGCAACACTCATTTACAAAAAATTTGAATGGGATTAGTTATCACTTTTTTTAATTTCATCTTTATTACTTATACCTACTAAACTCGGCGATTTAAATCATCGGCACTACACAAACAAAGTCCGCGCAACGCGAGACTAAATATCAGTCGTAAAACTTTTAGATTTTAGACTTGGGATTCTAGATTGGTTTCACAGTTAATCTAAAATCTGCCATCTAAAATCTAAAATTATTTGGTCAGCTATCTGCTCAAAGAGTTACGAATTTCTAGCTGGGAGTGACAGACTGATACTTTTAATCCAGACAATCTCCGACAACCTGAGAGAATCCAAATATAGCACACTCATCAGACAGGTCCCAGAGCATGGTGGTATCCCACAAAGCTTTAAGGAAAATCCCTAAAGCGCTACTCAAACGGGGTGTTTTCTAACCACAGTTGGGGTCTTTAAAAAGTTTAGATCCACCTAACTTTTATGGCTCTAACCGTATTTTGCACAAATCAAGGAGGTGTATTCTTCACTGGTTTTGACCAACCTCGAACCGCAAGGATTACAGAGATGCTCTCACGCCAAAGCTTGAGAGAAGTGAGAGAAAGTCCAAGTCATCATTACTGATGGTGTTATGCAGGCTACTTCA
This sequence comes from Microcoleus sp. T3_B1, assembly GCF_036700445.1. NCBI lineage: Bacteria > Bacillati > Cyanobacteriota > Cyanophyceae > Oscillatoriales > Microcoleaceae > Microcoleus > Microcoleus sp. T3_B1. The sequence continues at coordinate 26,047 of NZ_JAUBOX010000037.1, read as the reverse complement.
GTCTACACCAATTGTCATGAGTATTAAGTAAAAGTCTAGGAAAATATCATCCTAGTAATTGCTCCTGGGGGATTGTTTCAGTCTTAGATACAGAAACCCGGTTTCTTAACATAATTGCCGTATTTCAGCTTAATTCTGGAAACGAGCAACCGGGTTTCTTAGGGTATCACGCAGAGCGTCCTTTCTTAGTAGAGCTCTTCTTCTTTGTGAGTTTCTATGGTACAGTCAGACTTGGCATAGGCGACGCAGGTGAGGATCATTCCGGCCTCGATTTGGTCGTCGTCCAAGAAAGATTGGTCGGATTGGTCAATTGTGCCTGATATGAGTTTGCCGGCGCAGGTGGAGCAAGCTCCAGCGCGACAAGAGTAGGGGAGGTCGAGTCCTGCTTCTTCAGCAGCATCGAGAATGTAAGTATCTTCATCAACCTCAATGGTCTGGTTAAGTCCTTCGGCTTCGCTGACGAGGGTAACTTTGTAAGTTGCCATGCACTAAATCCTCTCAAAAATTCAACAAAATTGATAATTTTTCCTAATGCAACCTTCAAGGCTCTATTAGCTTTGAGGTGAGCTCTTAGGTTTGTTCCCTCTATGATAGTAGGGGAAAGAAGCAAGGTTGCAACACTTATTTACAAAAAATTTGAATGGGATTAGTTATAACTTTTTCTAATTTCATCTTGATTACTTATACCTATGTTGGGTTCAGCCTTGTGATACTGTTGCCGCAAGACTTGCGCTAAACCACCGGGTTTCTAGGAAAAATCATATTTTGAGCCCTACAGCACAAAAACCGGGTTGTTGGTATGCGGTGTGTCGATCGAGTTTCAGCAAGACTGGCTGCAAGGCAAGTCCCCGCCGGCGTTGAAATGTATAGTTAGAATCGCATCAAGACTTGGGTGTTGAAGGCTCGATCGAATAAATCGCACCACAACCACAGCTTAAAATCGGGGCGATAAAACCCTAAACCCCTGCAGCGCAAGTCTGTAACTATCTAAAATCTTAAATCTCAAATCCCATGACTAATATTGATACTCGCTTTGGTTTTTCGGTTAATTCTCCAATTCGCGTGGGGATTGTGGGTACTGGTTTTGCCGCTAAGTTGAGGGCCGAGACAATTCAAGCTGATGGGCGATCGAACTTGGTAGCAGTTGCGGGCCACTCCCCGGATAAAACCGCAGCATTTTGTCAAGGCTTCGGGGCAGAAGCTGCGGTTTCCTGGCGCAAGCTAGTAGAAAGAGACGATTTAGATTTGGTAATCGTCTGTACCGTGAACCGGGATCACGGGGCGATCGTCCTGGCGGCGCTAGAAAGTAACAAGCACGTTGTGGTGGAATATCCTCTATCTTTAAACGTATCTGAAGCAGAAAGGGCGATCGAACTTGCCGCCCAAAAGCAAAAACTCCTCCACATCGAACACATCGAACTGTTAGGCGGTTTGCACCAAGCCATCAAAGAATCTTTGCCATTAGTCGGTAAAGTTTTTTACGCCCGCTACATTACTATGAGTCCTCAACACCCAGCGCCGCAGCGGTGGACTTATCAACATTCCCTCTTTGGCTTTCCGTTAGTTGGTGCAATTTCGCGACTGCACCGATTTACTGATTTGTTCGGGGAAGTGGCAAGCGTTAACTGTCAAGCTCAATTTTGGGACAGTCAGCCGGATTTCTACAAAGCTTGTTTGTGCAATGCACAGTTGCGCTTTGCCAATGGCCTTGTCGCTGAAGCTGTTTATGGAAAAGGAGAGACTTTTTGGCAGTCTGAAAACATTTTTACTATCTACGGTGAAGAAGGAACGCTGGTTTTTACTCCCGAATCCGGTCAATTAATTCAGGGAGAAAATCGGCGCAACCTCAAAGTAGGAACGCGGCGCGGTTTGTTTGCCAAAGACACCGATATGGTGTTGGAATTTTTGTTAAAAGGTACGCCTTTGTACGTGGATAATGCCAGTAGTTTGTACGCTTTGAAGGTGGCAGATGCGGCGAGGCGATCGAGCGAAAATAGGCAAAATTTCGCACTTATAAATCCGTAAAAAGGAGCGAACATGAGGTTATTAGACTTTGGTAAAAATCGCTGATAACTCATAAGATATTGGGACAACTCAGCTAAAAGTGCTGCTCAGCAACTCCGCAATCTGCCGATCGATATTGGTCTGGTGAAAACGCCGACTAGCCATATAGTAGGCCGATTGGGCGATCGCGATGTTATACTCAGGTTGGTTATGACAGGTATTAATAACTTCTGCGAGTTGGTCTGGCTTGCCGGGAGGAACCAAAAAGCCATTGATGCCCGGTTCTATTAATTCAATAGCCCATCCAGATTGAGCAGCAACTATAGGTCTACCACACAGCATAGCCTCGACAATAACTCGGCCAAAAGGTTCGGGTGCGTTTGAGGTATGTGCAACTAAATCACAAATTGCCATTAACTGCGGAATCTCTGAACGAAAGCCTAAAAACTTAACTCGATTTTTAAGTCCTAATTCTGCCACTTGTTTGTGTAATTGCTTGGACAGAATCCTGCTCGCCCAAGAGCCCATCACCCACTAAAATAGCTGTTACATTTTTGGGACAGTAGGTAAGTGCTTCAATTAAAATATGTTGACCTTTCCAAGGTGACAATCGGCTGAAATGACCTACGATAAATTGCCCATCAAGTTCTAGCTGTGTCTTGAGTTGGCTAATTTTAGAGCGCTCTGATAGACTTCAGGTTCAAAGCCATTGTAGACGACATCGATTATGTCCGAGCGTCCTCCTGCTTCGAGGAAAGCAGCCTGACTTGCTTTGGAGTTAGCAATAACCAATGGTGCAAAGGGATTAGCCAAAGTTACAGCTACTTTTAAGTTAGTTGGGCTGAAATAGCCTGTAGATAAAATGTCATGCAAATGATACACGAGAGGGCGACGACTCAAAAAGCTAGCTAATGCACCCACCACTAAAGCTTTTTGCGTGTTGGCGTAGATCAAATCCTATTGACGAGCTTTTGGAACAATTTTAGCAATCAAAGGAGTAGCGCGGTTACACTACTTAAACTCTGGCTCAAGCTGCTTTCTTTACGAACTTTGATCGCTTCATTCGCTAACACCTCAACGGGAATTTGCTGTTGCTCTAATAATGGCTTAAAAGAACCATCTACAAATAAGCCAACTAGACAGCTATCTCGATAGGGTTTGGCAATATTTATTAGGCAAAGCTCTGCGCTACCAGGCTTACCGCTCTGGTCGAAAAATAGTATTTTCATCTGTTTTTTAACCGGACAAGTTTTCCATATATTCTACAGGAATTACGCGATTTTTCAAGTGTGAAACTATCTGTAGTGGTAAAACTTGCAAAATAGGAAAACTATATATAGCAATCCTAAATCATTCTCATAATTATTGTAGGGGCAATCCGACCCCTACTCCCCGTGGTTGCCCGATAGATAGGGGGTAGGCACGGGGAGTAGGGGTAGCACTACCCCTACAAATTTATCTGAATCATTTAGGATTGCTATAGTGAAAAATGTAGATTAATTGCATCAGGTTTGGCATATTTACTATGCCAAAAATTGGAGCGAATCAACCAAAGCCGTTCCCAGAGTCGCTGTTCGGGTTCAGCTAAATTAGTGAGTTTTACGCCGGAGTTTGACTGAGTTTCTGGTAGACCTACTCCACACAATTCAACTCGATCTTGACTGGCTGCTAATTGATGCGTAAGCTCATATATATCAATCCTAAATCATTTGCATAATTATTGTAGGGGCAATCCCACGCCCGGTTGCCCGATAGATAGGGGGTAGGCACTCTTAGCACTACCCCTACAAATTTATCTGAATCATTTAGGATTGCTATACATATCGATCCAAGCGTACTCGCTCAGGCTGTGTTTCGCATCTTGACGGCTTATTAATTCTGTAATTTAGAGTGTGTGTGCTGAAACACCTGATCTGTGGGTTGGCGCGAAAATATTGACTGTGAATTCATTATTTTATCCCTTATTTTTATTGTTAATCTTAATGTCCCGAACTAAACAATAACCTTTAGTAAAGTGATAATAAAGCTTGTCCCCTTGCCCTCTGCACTTTCAACCGCAAGTGTCCCTTTATGGGCTTCAATAATACTCTTTGCTAAAAATAATCCTAATCCCCAGCCGGTTTGCTCCTGGGCACAAATGGTTCGACGAAATTGTTGAAATAGGATGGATTGAGCGTCTATGGCGATCGGATTGCCTTCATTATGGATAGTAAGGCTGACCTGCGTTTGGGTTTGCTGGAGCGTGAGTGTAATCGGCGTACTAGGCGCACCATATTTCACAGCGTTAATTGCTAAATTTTCAATCACCCGCCGTATTTCTTTACGGCTGCAAAAAGTCCTGATAGCAGGGTCAGAAACCACAATAAACCGCTCTCCATAGGCGAATCTCAAATCGTTTACTACCTCTTGGACTAGCATCTCAAAATCGCATTCTTCAAATTCAATCTTTAAGCTCTGCCCTGCCCGCAGCCGACTCGCATCTAGCAGATTTTGAATCATCGAATCCAGCCGATTGATCGCACTGAGCATCCTCGTCGCCACATCCCTATGGCTGTCTCCTGTTTCAAGCCGCCGCAGAGTTAGTTGAGTTCCCATTTTTACGACATTGATGGGATTTCTGAGGTCGTGAGTTAGCGTCACCATAAATAATTCTTGAATATCTCGCAGCGTTTCGGAGAATTGAGTGGCGGCGTCATTAACGACTTGCTCGATGGAGGCGATAATAATGTCTCGATCCTGCACTCCTAAAGGTGCTTCTTCTTCTAAAACTTGAAATATTACTTGACGGAGGAGGTGATACTCGAAAATGAGGTGAGTCATGGAGTAGTCAGCATACCCCGCCCGTTCATGCCCATGCAGCTTGCCAATCCGCGTACTTTCTACCTCGTCGGCTGTGATTCGGGCAGGTGTCCTGACAATTCTGTTTGAGAGTTCATCTACCAGTTGGTTTAAGTACAGAGGTAGGGAATCTTGCAAGACAAGAGAATTTTGATGCGTTGATGCACCGACTTCATCACGCGCCCGCTTCTCCCACATCCCCATAATTTTTTCAGCATTTTCTTTAAGACGGTCAGACGCTTCGTTCGACATCGATTCTGATTTTCTGCATGAGTGGCTCTTGAGAAAGCATTATACAGGACTTTCCCGATAATATAAGTGAAGTACCCCCCGGAAGCCGAGTTTCGTGCTGAAACTCGGCTTCTGGGGGGTACTTTATAAAGGTGAAATTTGCTGTGATTAAGGAACTAAACCCGCCATGATATTAATACTACTCCCTACAAGTGCGGTATTCAAGAAAGAGGAGAGAATGCTAGAGCAATCAAGCTCATCGCCTCAGCGCGAGCTACTCTGTACATCTGAAACTTGAGTAGTCATGCCAAGAACAAAAGAAGAGTTTGCGTAGATTTTTGAGGTAAGGTCATGGTCGATAGGATTTATTGATTTTTACCTACTTATTGAAGTTTCCACGCCATTAGACCAACAAGCACAATCAGACCTAATGCTCTACGAAAGTAATTAACGCCTTGAAATAATTCTTCCCAAGCCCAAGTAAACAAAGAGCCAAAGGCTACTAGCTCCAACCCTAAATTAATTTTACCTGTTGTAACTATGAGCGTTAATAAACTAGCTACAATCCCCACGCTCAGTGGTAGATTTGGCATCTGAGCTATAACAATTTTGCCTTCGCTGTCCCGGAATGTGCGATCGAACAATGTGTTTTCCATGAGTTTCTCGTGTCAATGTAATAAACAGAACTAGGTTAACAGTAAATACTGTAGACAGTTTTGGGAACGATACTACAAGCTTTACAGAACAAGAAGCATAAAAAAGTCAACTTAAATGCAAGTCAGGAGGGGAGATGACATTGATTTAATTATCCGCCGTGGCTCAAAGTATTTAGTAAATAAGCCATTCAGACCTAGAAAAACTGTCCGCGCTCTTGAACAACATTTAAACATCAGGTTTATGCTTGTTTATGCTTGAGAAAGTTGGTTTTATTGATTCCCATTCATGAATTTATCCGGGTTATTTTTGTCATTATTCTAAATATTTTTGCCGTGAGGGGTTATACAGTAGTTTTATAGTAAAATTAATAAATTTAAATATCCTCTCTCGCTTGGAATAGTTTAGATGAGAATATTATCTATAATTGGACAGACATAATCTTTTTTATACTATCGCATCGAGAGCGATCGACCTCATGCTCAAATCCAAGGTTAGCAATTCACAGGTCTAAACCTTTTAGTAAAGCAGGCTTGAACCTCTGTTGGCAGTGGAGTTTTCTGTTTCCACACCTTGAATTGATTGTGTAGCCGCTATTTCTGCTCGATCGCTCTCAGCATCCTGACTCAGAAAAAATGTAGCCAGCATGGCTCTCAAATAACTGCATACGCGATCGCACACAACGCCAGCAAAAAACAAAGCACCCCTCCTTGGGCTGGTTTCGGAAAGTAATCAGAGCCGATCGTACTCATCAACATTCCCGTCAACCACAGCGCAGTGCTATGGGAGCATCTCAGTATTTGTCAAAATACTTCTTCTGGCTCCTTCCTTCTTCCTCTTCCCTCCTGCCTTCTGCCCCGCAGCAAGAGAGCCTCAAAACTCCAATTTCTAGCTGGCTGCTTTCATTGAGATGCTCCCAGTGCCCTAGTCATTAATGCCAGCACTAGCATTAGGAAATTCGCACTCAAAAGAGAGACAGCCCAGCAATAGCACAACATCATCGAAACCCCCAATTGTCTGGTTTTGGATAGGGACTCATGGGGATTACGATGCAATATTAGCTCAGAAATAGAGTCTTCGATAGACTGTCATGATAGACGTTTAAAACTTTTTTTATTTAGAAAATCAGGCAATCAAAGTGTTGGATAATCTAGCCAAAATGATGATTTATATACAAAAAAGATTGTTTGCATAAATAACTTCCCAGCGCTACTCTGCCTTCTAGAACTTTCTTCATCCGCAAAACCAAAGAAACCGGGTTTTTTACCAAATTTGTGGGCTGTAACGAAGTATTTCGCAAAAACCCGGTTTCTAATCACCCTTCCGTAAGTCTTGTAGAACTTTTTTCATCCTATCTTAGGCATGGGTAGATCAAAGAAAAAGTAGGAGCAATTCATGAATTGCCCCTACTTTTTCGATTCAATTAGTTTCCCCAACGAGTGGGGACTTCGGTTAGATATACGCTTAGTCCTGAGCCTTATGTGGCTGTTTCCATTCAATTAGTTTCCCCAGCGAGTGGGGACATACTGACTGGCGACAGTTCCTTCGACACCTCTCAGTTTCCATTCAATTAGTTTCCCCAGCGAGTGGGGAGTGGTTGCCGGAAAATACGTCTCCGTCGCGTGGCGAACAAGTTTCCATTCAATTAGTTTCCCCAGCGAGTGGGGAGAAATTATCCATCAGACGATCGGTTTACTGCTGATAATTTTGCGTTTCCATTTAATTAGTTTCCCCAGCGAGTGGGGAGTCGGCGCTCGGTTTGTAAGTAAAAAAGTAGCTGAGGTCAAGTTTCCATTCAATTAGTTTCCCCAGCGAGTGGGGAGTACAAACTACTAAAATCCGGGATCTGGTAGGGTTTGGGTTTCCATTCAATTAGTTTCCCCAGCGAGTGGGGAGGTTATCTTCTTTATCTACAACTTTACCTATTAAGTTTCCATTCAATTAGTTTCCCCAGCGAGTGGGGAGTCACAATGCTTTTAGTTGCGGACATGGACCAAACTCTAAGTTTCCATTCAATTAGTTTCCCCAGCGAGTGGGGAGTTTAAGAGGTAATATTTATGAATTGGGAAACTAAAAGTAATGTTTCCATTCAATTAGTTTCCCCAGCGAGTGGGGAGACCTCCATCTTACACCCTATTACAGCGCAAAGTGTCCAGAGGCAATTTGCGAGGCTCAAGCATTTTTCATGGAAATCAAACCTGTGTTCGCTCACAAATAATCCCTGAAACCCTTACCCAGCAATGCTGCGAGGCTCACGACGCAAAAATGTCATTTCAGCTAATTTACCGCCAGCCTCGCAACCAACCTGACTCCGACTCCCCAAAATCGAACTCAGCCACTCCCCTCATCTCCCTCCCCGCTGACAGATGAATTTTTTGTCAAAAAGGACGATCGCACAGTGGTAAGCTACCAAAGGCATTGAAATATCTAAGGTAGAGAAAAGTTAAAATGTCGGCATTAAATGAAGTTCCCTTGTTGTTGCGGGCAGCCCGCGGCGAAACCCTAGACCGCCCGCCCGTGTGGATGATGCGTCAAGCCGGCCGCTACATGAAGGCTTATCGAGATTTGCGAGAAAAGTATCCCTCGTTTCGCGAACGTTCCGAAATTCCCGAAGTTGCGATCGAAGTTTCCCTTCAGCCGTGGCGCGCGTTTCAACCCGACGGCGTAATTCTGTTTTCCGATATTGTCACACCCATGCCCGGTTTGGGTATTGACATGGACATCGCCGAAGGCAAAGGCCCGATTATCCACTCACCCATCCGCACTCAGCAGCAAATCGACAACCTGCAACCCCTGAACCCGGAAGAAAGCTTGCCGTTTATCAAAACAATCCTGAAATCCCTGCGCGAGGAAGTCGGCAACAAATCCACCGTGCTCGGCTTTGTCGGCGCGCCGTGGACGCTGGCGGCCTATGCCGTTGAGGGCAAAGGTTCTAAGGATTATGCCATCATCAAAAACATGGCATTTTCCGATCCAACTTTACTGCATCAGTTGCTCTCAAAATTCGCAGATGCGATCGCCGTTTACGTGCGCTATCAAATCGACTGCGGCGCGCAAGTAGTGCAAATGTTCGACTCCTGGGCCGGGCAACTGTCTCCGCAAGACTACGACACCTTCGCTTTACCTTACCAGAAACAGGTGTTTGAGCAAGTCAAAAAAACCCATCCCGACACCCCACTAATTCTGTTAGTCACCGGTAGCGCCGGCCTCCTCGAACGCATGACAACATCCGGCGCCGATATCATCAGCGTCGATTGGACGGTTGACATGGCCGACGCGCGCCGACGTTTGGGCCCCAATATGAACGTTCAGGGAAATCTCGATCCGGGCGTGTTGTTTGGTTCTCAACCGTTTATTCGCGATCGAATTCTTGATACAATTCGCAAAGCGGGCCCGCGCGGACACATCCTCAACTTGGGACACGGCGTGTTACCGGGAACTCCCGAAGACAACGTGCGTTTCTTCTTTGAAACGGCAAAACAAGCCGACAAATTGCTTGCAGTTGCTGCTTGAGTCCGACAATCCGACAGGGGTTGCAACCCCTGTCTCATAGCTAAAGTCCTCTTAAGAGGACTAAAGATTAATATTTCAGTCGGTTTTAACTGACATCTTGCAGCAATATCAATAAGAGGATTTTTCGTGGGGTCGGGCGGGTTTATAGAACCTATTTGCAAGCTTTAAGGCTGTTAGCGAACCCGCCCCTACGGCTAATTGAGAATGGTGCAAGATCTCAGTTTTAACTCACCGAAGAGTACCCTTGCCAATAAAACATCCCGTAGGGGCGGGTTCACCAATAGCTTTAAAGAGTGCAGACAGGTTAAATAAACCCGCCCCCAGCCACAAAAAAGCCCTTTATTAACAATGGTGCTCTTCAGTCGGTTTCAACCGACTTTTGCTATTAGCCAGGGGTTGAAACCCCTGGCAGATTGCAGGAGAATGAAACAGCCCTATTCTCCCCCTTGCCGTCCCCCCCTTCCCCTTCTGCAAAATGAACGCCAAAAAAATTTTCATAACGGGTGCAAGTGGCTGTATCGGTCACTACATGGCCGAAACTTTGATTCAAGAAACAAACCACGAACTTTACCTCTTAGTTCGCAACCCCGAAAAATTAAAATTTGACTGGAAAGCCCGCCCCGGCATCCATATATTACAAGGCGATATGCGAGATATCGAGCAATTTGCCGAACTTCTCCAAACAATAAATGTAGCAATTGTAGCAGCTACTGCTTGGGGAGGAACTCAAGAGGTGTTTGATGTTAACGTAACGAAAACTCTCCAGCTAATTCAACTACTTTCGCCACAGACTTGCCAACAAGTAATTTATTTCTCAACAGCAAGTATTCTGGGTCGAGACAACAATTTGCTCAAAGAAGCCGGGGAACTGGGGACAGATTATATCAGCTCAAAATACAACTGCATGGTGCATTTGTCTGCCTTAAAAAATGTGGCTCCCATTACGGCACTTTACCCGACATTAGTATTGGGAGGAGACGCCGAAAAACCAGTCTCTCACTTGTCATCGGGCCTGCCACTTGTGGCTAAATGGATTGGTTTGATTCGCTGGTTTAAGGCAGATGGTAGTTTTCACTTCATCCACGGCGCAGATATTGCTAAAGTAGTTAATTATTTAGTTGAACATCCGCCTGCTTCCGAGGAACCGCGACATTTTGTGCTAGGAAATCCGGCGATTACAGCTAACGAAGTGGTAGAACAAGCTTGCCAGTATTTGAATAAAAAGATATTTTTTAGGATTACTCTGTCACCTTGGCTAGCCGATTTCTTTATTTGGCTGTTCCGAATTCAGGTGGCTGCTTGGGATAGATTTTGCATCAGCTACCGCCATTTTACCTATCAAAATCTTGTGAATCCCGAAAGCATAGGAATGCCGAGTTACTGCGGCACAGTTGCCGATATGTTAAGAACTAGCGGGATTCCAGGCAAAGATTCAAATTAGTCCGTACACTCCGCACCAATAATCGGACGGGCTAGAAGCCCATCCCACAAGAAAGATTGTGGGATGGGCTTCTAGCCCGTCCCTAATTATTTTTGCGCTTCTCAAATCCCATCCCACAAGAAAAACAATTTTTGGGATGGGCTTCTAGCCCATCCCTAATTCTTTATGCTATTCAAGTCTAGTGTTTCAAATTCTTTTTTGCCTTAGTCCCATGCTTTTTAAATGCGATTATCGTCAATTAAGGGTCAAATAGGATAAGATATCAGCATTTGCACACTTTAACAGGGAACTGCAAGCTAAAAATTGCGCTCATTTTGTTGGTCTTAGGGGGTGTCACCCCTCGCCAGATATTCGATCGAGTGCAAGATCGTAATTTTAGCCTTAACGTCAGAAACCTCAGCCTAAAGGCGTGAGGCTTGAAAGAGAAATCTAACAGGCCATTCTGACCAGACTAAGCTTTAAATAGCTACGTTATTTAGGTCACGACACCCGCTTGATGCGAAGCTAGTCCCTTGCTCTGTCGCTAGTGGTTAAACAGTCTTAAGGTCACGCTCGACAGTGCTGCTAGCCGGCGCAAGCCTTTATAACTTTGTCGAAGCTAACTTTACCCCAGAAATGGGAGTTTGGGGCAACCATTCCCCAAAAATCGGAGAGGTTGCATAAAATTCCCTCTCCGACCCCGAAAGGGGATTTAATTCAATGTAAAGCCGTCCTATAAGGACGGGGCTTCAGACCCAGTTTTTTGGTGAGGTTTAACATATAATGCGAGTTCTTCTAGTTTACCCGCTGTTTCCGAAAACATTTTGGTCTTACGAGAAAATCCTAGAATTAGTCGATCGTAAAGTGCTGCTGCCACCGCTGGGTTTGGTAACGGTAGCAGCTATTTTACCCCAAGAATGGGAATTTAAGTTAGTCGATCGCAATATTAGACAAATCACCGAAGCAGAATGGGAATGGGCAGAGCTCGTTATTCTCTCGGCAATGATTGTCCAAAAAGAAGATTTGCTAGACATAATTCGCGAAGCAAAACGGCGCGGTAAATCCGTAGCTTGTGGCGGCCCTTACCCCACCTCTGTACCCGAAGAACCTCAAGCAGCGGGCATAGATTACCTGATTCTCGACGAAGGCGAAATCACCTTGCCGATGTTTGTCGAAGCAATAGGGCGCGGCGAAAAAAGCGGAATTTATCGATCGGACGGCGTAAAACCCGATGTTACCACAACCCCAGTCCCCCGCTTCGATTTGCTGGAATTAGACGCCTATGACTCGATGTCAATTCAATTTTCCCGAGGCTGTCCTTTCCAGTGCGAATTCTGCGATATCATCGTCCTCTACGGCCGCAAACCCCGCACCAAAAACCCCCAACAATTGATAGCAGAATTAGACTGTCTCTACAACTTGGGCTGGCGACGCGGCGTGTTCATGGTAGACGACAACTTTATCGGCAACAAACGCAGCGTCAAACTGTTGCTAAAAGACTTAAAAGTCTGGCAAGAAGAACACAAATTCCCGTTTACTTTCAACACAGAAGCATCCATCGATTTAGCCCAAGATCAAGAATTGATGGACATGATGGTTGCTTGCAATTTCAATGCAGTGTTTCTAGGGATTGAAACTCCCGATGAAGAAAGCCTGCAAATGACCAAGAAATTCCAAAATACCCGCAATTCCCTGATCGAATCCGTAGAGTTAATCGCCAAATCCGGTTTGCGAGTAATGGCCGGATTTATCATCGGATTCGACGGGGAAAAACCCGGTGCCGGTCAGCGGATTGTCAAGTTTGCCGAAGCAGCAGCTATTCCGAGCACAACCTTTGGAATGCTGCAAGCTTTGCCGCATACTGCATTGTCCCACAGACTAGCAAAAGAAGGGCGGTTGCGCGACAAATCTGGCAACCTCAACCAGACTACCTTGATGAACTTCATTCCGACGCGGCCTCTCGAAGATATTGCCCGCGAATATGTCGAGGCATTCTGCGAAGTGTACGATGCTGAGAAATATTTAGACCGGACTTATCGCCATTTCTTAATGTTAGGTGCACCCACAGCAAAGATACCTGCAAGAGTTCCCAGTTGGATAGACTTGCGAGCACTGCTAACTGTGGTTTGGCGGCAGGGAGTCAAGCGCAAAACTCGCTGGAAGTTTTGGCATCATTTGTTCAGCATTCTCAAACGCAATCCTGCTGTTTGGGATCATTATTTAACAGTGTGTGCTCACAACGAGCATTTCCTGGAATACCGCCAAATTGTGCGGGATGAAATTGAAGCTCAATTGGCTGACTTTTTGGCTAATGAGTCTCAAACTGTATATCAAGAACCTGTTGCTGTTGAGGAAAAGCAAGTGCAAGCGGTTTAGGGTTGGAGAATTCTACCTAATAGCCAGATAGCCGACTTCTTAAACAAGTCGAGTATCTGGCTATTCTCTTTTGTTATCTGGGCTTACTGATAAAATTTTTGCCTTCTTCATCACCACACCCGCTGAATTGGATAAGCATCAAAAGCCTCATCACGACTAATCAAAACCAGCGAATGATTCATCGTCTGTGCTACCAGAATGCGATCGAAAGGATCTCGATGATGCAGAGGAAGACCTGCGTAAATCTCAGTGTCTTCAAATGTAATTGGTAGAATTTGAGCGTTAATGTATTGCAATTCCTTCGGCAGGTCTTCAAATGGCCGATTCAGTTGAAGCTTACTGACATTGATTTTAATAGAGATTTCCCAAAGGCTGGCAATACTAAAATACAAACCTGTTTTAGTATCGATCGCTTCTTTTGCTTTACTACCTAGATTGGAATCGCCAAGCAAATACCACAGAAAGGCATGAGTATCTAAAAGGAAGTTCATGTTACATATATTCCTTTAAATCTTCCAGCGGTTCATCGAAATCATCAGACATAACGATCTGACCGGCCCAACTACCATAACCATGAGGTTGTTCAAGTTGTTCTTGAGATGATTCAGTTTTTGCGTGTTTTTCAAGTAAATATTTTGCATAATGCAATATCTCTTGTTTGAGAGATTCTGGCATCTTGACGAGAGTTTGAAAAATCTCTATATCGATAGTCATGATTTATGTGGAATTTTTACTATGTCATATTCACCAATTATACCGTAATTGCAGTCACAGGGTATTTAGAATGGCTATCTCGTTTAATCTAGTTTCCAAGCAGAGTCTGGAAATGTCATATCCTGCGGCTCTACCCCCTCTTGAGAGCAGGCGAGAGAGCCTCCAGAGGCATTCCCAGTTTCTGACTGAAAACTTGAAATACTACTATTGGCGACAGCAGTTATTTCGGCAGATAGAGGCGCGATCGCCCCCAAATATGAAAATCTAATTAGAAGCTCAAAAATATCAAAATAGCGATCGCCCTCAACCCGCCATGTTAGGAACAAATCAACTCAGAACCGCCGCTCTCTTAGGACTCCTAAGCGGCCTTCTCGTTTTAGGAAGTTATTATTTAATCGGCAACGAGCAAGGACTTTACATCGGTTTAGCGCTAGCCGCCTTCTCAAGTTTTAGCTCTTGGTACTATTCCGACACGGCCGCGTTAATGGCTTACCGCGCTCAGCCGATCGCCCGCAGCGAAGCACCAGAAATCTACGATATGGTAGCATCGCTGAGCGAAAAAGCCCAAATTCCGGTGCCGAAAATTTTTCTAGTTCCTACTCAATCTCCCAACGCATTCGCCACAGGGAGAGACCCGGAACACGCGACAATAGCAGTTACTGAAGGCATCATCAAGCTGCTTTCCCGCGAAGAATTGGAAGGCGTTTTAGCGCACGAACTGACACACATCCGCAACCGCGACACCCTCACTCAAGCAGTTGCAGGAACAATTGCCGGCGCAATTACATTTGTCGGGCGAATTCTGACTTTTGGAGCGCTTTACGGCCCGGTAACGCGGGATAGCAGACAAGGCGCGAATCCGTTTGGTTTGCTGTTTTTAATCATTTTAGCACCGCTATCAGCAACCGTAATTCAATTGGCGATTTCTCGAACCAGGGAGTTTGCAGCAGACAGCGGTGCAGTGGAAATTACCAATAACCCGATCGGCTTAGCAAACGCGCTGCAAAAATTAGAGAAAATGGGTCATGAAATTCCGATGCACGGCAATCCTGCGATGTCGCCGCTGCTGATTGTGAATCCTTTTTCGACTAAAGGTTTGCAGTCACTTTTCCGCACTCACCCGCCGACAGAGGAGCGCATTCAACGCCTTTTGGAAATCGCGCAGCAGCAGCAGCAAGGTACTCCAGTTATGGCTTACGTGCCCGGAATTTGAGCGTCGAAAATGCAGCAAGAATATTGAAAAACCAGGTTGTTTGAACCAACCTGGTTTTTGTTTGTTTATAATGGTAGCTGTGGTACGATCGACTCGCACAACTAATTTGCGGCGCGGGTGTGAGTAAGTGATTCCAGAATTCGATGAAAACGGCAATCTACCACGGGGAGTTCATTGGTGCGAATGGGAGGAGTTTGAGGAAAGATTTGGTACGACTGTTCCCAGAAAGAACATGATAAAGGGGTTGAAACTGGCAATGACTCAGTTAAAAGCGGCAGGTGCTAGAACTATCTATATTGATGGTAGTTTTGTTACCAGCAAAGACAAACCTAATGATTTTGATGCTTGTTACGATAGAGAAACTGTAGACAGGGAGTATCTGAGAATCAATGCTCCTAGATTGTTCAATCATCAGGATCGAAATGCCCAAAAAGCTAAGTATCGAGGGGAGATTTTTCCCTCAGACGAACCTGTAGGCAATTACGGAGAAAATTCCTTTGAATTTTTTCAAAGCGACAGAGGGCAAAACAAGAAAGGAATTATAGCGCTCGATTTAATGAGGTGGGAACCGTGATTAAAAATGAATTTGAGTACGGAGTCAGCAAAGATTGGGTGCAAAAATTCAACAAAACTCTAGCAGCAATGGAGCGGGATGAAGAAGCAAAAAGAAAGGACTTCCTCAAATGGGATGCTGGTAGAGGTTCGATTCAGCGCCATTTGGATCAGTTGCACGAAGAAATAGCAGAATATGAACGATTGATGGCGTGGGACAAGAGTAAGCCGATCGAACTTGTAGTTGAGAATTTCAATAAACTATCAGATGCTTTAATTAAAGCTCGAATGGCAGCAAAAATCAGCGTGGAAGAACTAGCAGAAAGGTTGGATATGGACCCTGAACGCCTTAAGGAACACGAGAAGAAAGATTATCAAGGTGCTAGTTATATGGAACTCCTTGAAATTAGCTGTGTTTTGGGGCTGGAGTTTAAGACGGCTGTGATGCAGGTCGATTTTGAGGAAATAGAGTTTACCAAACAAACAATAGCAGAATCGCGCTATCGAAAAAAGAAGAAGGCAAGTAAAACCGCCTAAAGATTTGAGGGTGCGATCGCGAAGACTACTGAGTTGATTGGGTTTGTTGGGTGTAAATTAGATAGGCGGGGGGCGAGGTCTCCACTAAAAGGATTTACCCCACGCTCAGCAATTCATCCAGCTTGTTCTTTAAGTCCGGTGATGCTAGTAGTGGTCTATAAACTTCACCTTCATAGGGCTTCCAAACATATCCAAGACTGAACGATCGAAAAACCGAAGATGCTCCCGTTGCTTGCCAAACAGCTTCAGCTAAAACCAATCCAGGAAAAACCAAGGCAGGCTCTTCAATCAATTCGCTGTAGGTTCTAAACTCATCTACTTCCATACCAACTAAAGCATACCGAAACGGTGGAGCAAACCGCAAACTCTGATACAGAAATATACCTATTTCCGTCATTAAATAAGCACTTTCTGGAGTGTCAATGCCAATCTCACTGATGCCACTTGGACAAACTCGACACCACCAATTTTCTTCTATGTCCTGAAAAATTTCTGCCCGACATTGGGAATGTCTACCGTTTGAGATCACCCAGGAAATTTCATTGAAATATTGAGCAAATTGCTGTGCTTCCGATTGCTTTGTGCCACATTCAGCCGATAAGCTAAACACCCATGCCATTTCTGTTCTCCCGTTGAGTAAATTAAACTATCAAACTTTTTCCCATTCGCTCTGTGTCTGGGCGAGGGCTGCTTCATATTTCTCTAAAAGCATTGTAGCGCTTGGCAAAATACTCACATGAGTTGGACTATCTTGCACAGCTTCAATATCTCCGAGGATCTTGCTGTCGTCAATCTGCCAAAGAGGATCTTTTCCTGTTCCGCCAAATTTTGGGGGTTTGCGGAATGGTGGTAAGCCTTCGATAGAGAGGGATACAGACATTCCTTTTGTGTTTCTAATGGCTACAGTGACAGACTCCTCTGAAGACTTGCGTTCTGTTTCTGGTAGTAAATAACCTTGTTCATCCAACCACTCTTTGGGCACTTGCTCAACATCAATGTCAATACTGGGTCTGACTCCCAGTAGCCTCGCGTTGCGTCCCATTTTGGGTTTACCGTTTTCTTCTGCCATGCCTCGATAATAGAGTCTTGCCATTAGCCTTTTATCAGCCCAACTCGATCACCCAACCAATCATAATGTAATTGCTGCATTGGTTTCATGCGCTCCCCTTTTGTGCGTGAAGGGCGATCGCGCAACTCGTAGAATCATCGCGCTGTTTGGTATTTGCTGCAATACACCAATATCTTTCAACCGTCCACTGCCACGGGGTTTTTATGCGGCGAGGGTAGTCACTCAGCAACCTTATTGACGTTTGCTTTAGGAATTTTATTAATTTCGCAGTACATATTACATTGCTGCACCAACTCTGATTTAATAGCAAAAAACTCGTTGCACACCATGAAAATTCTGCAAGCATCTCCAAGTGCTCGATGAGGTTTGATCTGATATTTATACTTTGAGGGAAATTTATACTGAAAATTATTTGAGCCAAAGGATTTATTTTTAGCATAAAATCCGATAATCAACGATATTTTATCGAGAGAAAAGAGATAGCCTATCTCTTTTTCAATAATAAGTTGTATGTCAATGACTTGAATATTCGACTTATTGACTTTTGCCCTTTTCAAAAGCCTGAGATCCTCCCTCCCACCAAACAATACAATCTGGTCAACTTTATTCCTATTAAACAGGTTGTGAATGTATTCGCGTAATTCCTTTAGGCATTTAGACCGTAGCTCTCTGGCGAGAACTTTATCAGAGTTTTCTAAGCGGTAGCTAGGATCGAATATTTTCTGATACTCTCCTCTTTCAATGTTGGCAACTCTTTCCGAGAATCCAACAGTTTTACCAATGTCATTGATAATATTTTTTCTGACAACTATGTCTACATCATAGGAAAACTTTTTGCTTTCCAATAAAAGCTCCTTGCGCTTTAAATCATATATCACCGCACCAATTTCTGTTGGAAAGAAGTCTGCTCTACTAGAACCATAAATGGGTCCAAACTCCATATCTAAAAATAGAGTATTCATCCACCTACCTCTTAACTAGCCCAACTTTTTAATACGTGACCAAGAATGCATGTCCAAAACTCTCCCCCACTAACTCGCTTAATTTGCAGAATTATTATTATGATACTTATAAATCAAAAGTTTGTCTAGTCAAAAAATGTTCAACTTTGTCCCCCATCGGCTAAATTTCATATACATTAGACATAAAGGCTTAGAATAAATCGACAACTAATAAGCACTCATTCACCTCTCCCAAGGCAACCCGTTATGGTAAAAAAAAACTGTGGGGAATCTGATTGAAGAGTTGGGAATCAGGGCGATAGAATTATTACTAGATGATACCATATTGTTCCCGGAAGATTTGAAAGATGTTTTACAGAAGCAGTTCGATCGCACTTCCGAACTAGAAAAACAAGTTATGTCTTTGTTGGCTAGGGAAAACCAGCCAGTCAACATAGCAAAATTACTAGAAAAAGGACAACTATCATCATCGGATTTACTCAACGCGCTGCAATCTTTATCGCGACGCTGCTTGATAGAAAAAGAAGGAAGTCTTTACACTCTTTCACCTGTATTCAGGCAGTATATCAAAGGGTTGTAACTGAGATGTTGCACCAATATCAATAAAAACCCGGTTTCTATGCTCAATGCGTAAGTCGTATAAAATAGATATAAAATATAAATTGATGCTGCTAGCAATGGAGTCATCCCATGACCGCAACAATTCCTACTCAAACCTTGCCAGAAATCATCTACCCAGACAGCGACGGAAAACCAATGTCTGACAACACCAAACAGTTCCAATTAATCGTCAAAATTCAAGGCGGAATAGATGCTTTATTCAAAGACAACGAAAATGTCTTTGTAGCAGGTGACTTGCTGTGGTATCCCGTCGAAGGAGATAACAAAACACGCCAAGCACCTGATATTATGGTAGCTTTTGGCAGACCAAAAGGCGACAGAGGTTCCTACCAACAGTGGCTTGAAGATAATATTGCGCCGCAAGTTGTCTTTGAAATCATCTCCCCCGGCAACCGACTGGGAGAAATGTTTAAGCTGTTTAAGTTCTACGAGAATTATGGAGTCGAAGAATATTATATCTATGCTCCAGAGGATAATGAGTTAATGGGTTGGGTGCGAAGTGACGGAGAACTCAACTATATTGAATCAATAGAAGGTTGGGTAAGTCCGCGTTTGGAGATACGTTTTGAAACTGCATCGGGAGACTTGGAAATTTATCGTCCCGACGGACTGAAATTTTTGTCTTATGTGGAGTTGTCAAGACAGATGGAACAAGCACAGCAAAAAGCCGATCGCCTATCTGAAAAACTACGAGAAATGGGGATAAATCCTGAGCAAATTTGAAACTAAATTAACTCTACAACGGTTTAATTAAACAGGATTTACGAACTCCGAATCAAGAAACCGGGTTTTTTACCGAATCTGCGCCTACAGCGCGTCTTCTCGTAAAAACCCGGTTTCTGGGCCTCTACTCCCAATAAAGAAACCGGGTTTTTTACCGAATCTGCGCCTACAGCGCGTCTTCTCGTAAAAACCCGGTTTCTGGACTCTCATGGGTAAGTCCTATTCAACCCTATTAAACTGAAGCCGCAACCTTATCTAAAGGCCGCACTTGACCGAGGAATTCGCGAAGTGCATCACCTTCCACTACCTCAGTTTCCAACAGTTTCTGCGTAATTGTTTCCAACAATTCCCGATTTGCTTTCAGAATATCCAAAGCTTGCTGGTGTGCAGTTTCGACAATTTCCTTCACTTCTTGGTCGATCGCCTCAGCAGTCTGAGCACTTACCGCACGGCGGGCATTTCCCATACCGTCATTGAGGAACATTGATTGTTGACCTCGATCGTAAGCTAGAGGCCCCAAAACCTTACTCATCCCGTAAGTCGTCACCATCCGTTCAGCTAAATCAGTCGCCCTTTGCAAGTCGTTGGAAGCACCAGTAGTAATGCTACCAAACACGACTTCCTCAGCCGATCGCCCGCCCAACAAAGTCGCAATTTGACCCCGCAATTCCGACTCATCTAACAAGAAACGGTCTTCAGTCGGTAACTGCAAAGTATAGCCCAAAGCAGCCATACCGCGAGGGACGATCGAGATTTTGGCAACTTCGCCATTACCAGTCATCAAAGCACCCACCATTGCGTGGCCGACTTCGTGATAAGCAACAATGGTTTTCTCTTTTTCGTTGAGCACGCGGCTTTTCTTCTCCAAGCCAGCCACGATGCGTTCGATCGCCTCTGCAAAGTCTTCCTGTGCTACAGTTAGGCGTTTGTTGCGCGCCGCCAACAAAGCAGCTTCATTCACCAAATTTGCCAAATCTGCGCCGGAAAAACCAGGCGTGCGAGTGGCGATCGCCTTCAAATTAATATCCGGGCCCAGCTTGACTTTTTGAGCGTGAATGTTCAAAATTTCTTCGCGGCCAGATAAATCCGGGCGATCGACTAAAACTTGGCGATCGAAACGGCCAGGGCGCAACAAAGCAGCATCCAAACTTTCCGGGCGGTTAGTTGCAGCCAGCACAATTACCGTAGTATTGCCCGCCGCAAAACCGTCCATTTCAGTTAATAATTGATTGAGAGTTTGTTCGCGCTCATCATTCCCACCGAAGCTAGCGTTACTGCTACGAGATTTGCCTATCGCGTCCAATTCATCAATGAAAATAATACAAGGAGCCTGTTTCTTAGCCTGCTCGAATAAATCTCTAACTCTTGCAGAACCAACACCTACAAACAGTTCCACAAACTCCGAACCGGAGATGCTAAAAAACGGCACGCCAGCTTCACCAGCTACTGCTTTTGCTAACAGCGTTTTGCCCGTTCCCGGAGGCCCGACTAACAGCACGCCTTTCGGAATTCTCGCGCCAATTGCCGTAAAGCGATCGGGAGTTTTCAGGAATTCAACAACTTCGACTAATTCAGTTTTAGCCTCTTCTACTCCAGCCACATCAGCAAAAGTAATTTTCGCCGATTCGCCTTCTACATAGACCTTAGCTTTGCTTTTGCCCAGCGAGAGCGCGCCCTGTGGCCCGCCGCCCTGCCTGTTCATGAAAAATTGAAAAATCGCCACAAAAATCAGCGGCGGCACTACCCAGCTTAAAACACTGCCGATCCAGCCATTTTTAGCCGGGGGAGTTGCCGCAAATTCAACGCCTTTTTCTTGCAAAAGTTTAGGAAGTTCCAGGTCAAAAATCGGCGTAGTGGAGAGCACTTGACCGGGTTTATCGCCTTCGCCTTTGAGTTGGTAGCGAATTTCATTTTGACCTACCGAAGCTCGCACTACATCTTGTTCTTGTACTTGATGGACGAACAAGCTGTAAGGCACTTGCGGAATTTGCGGGCCGAACAAATTCGGCAAAAAGATATTGGCCAGCAGAAACAGACTTGAGAGCAATAACAAAATATTGCTAATTTGCCGAAAACGAGGTGGTTGGGGCTGGTCTTTAATTGCCATTGATAACCGTCATCCTTTAATTTAAACCAGTTTTATTCATTTATTTTCTCACCAAATACCCACACACTGTTAAGCGGATTTCCTCACTTGATGGGTGGGTTAACCAGCCACTGTTGCTTTGAGCAAATTCAAAACTAACAATAATCGGATGGTGATATTCGGTGCACCTTGCCTCTATCTCTGGTGAGCATTTCGCACCGAATATTTATGCAGCTTCCGGGTTTAACTGAATCATTTCCCAAGTGGTATAAGTGCCGATCGCACCCCAAATCGCGTAAGGCAAAAGTAACAAAGCGGCGGTTTGAGAAATCGGCAAAACAGCCAACGTCAACACAACTCCCAAAATCTCGCCAGCCCCTCCCAAAATCGTCCCTACTTTGAGACTTTTGGCTCTGAGAGTAGCAGGAATATAAGCAACTGTGACAATTTCTAAAAGCAAGTACAAAGCCATCAACAGCCATGTTTTGAGACTACTGGGTTCCTGTTCCCACACGAAAGTAGCGCTGCCGGCCCCGCAAGCAAAAATCACCGTCCAAATTAACGGAATAGCAGGCTCAAAAAACATCCAATCCGGTCTTTGAAGTTTGACGGCCCAGTTAATATCGCGCAGTTTAAAAAACAGAGTACCGAAGGCGACTGAGAAAGTCACACCGCCGATAATCATCCAAGATTCAATCATGATTTTCAACTTTCCAATTGCTCGATCGCTCATTAAGTCGATCGTGTCAAATCAAAGCCGAACTTAGATCCGCCTATAGTAATAACTTTTGTAAAGCCCGATGCAATTATTGCTAACCGCCCGACACATTTTTAGCAAACTCTTCGCGTCCAGACACCAAATTAGCTGGAACCCCGTTAGGGAAATTTTGCGCGATTAAAGCTTGCAACTTTTGAACTCGGTTTTCCGGGTTTGGGTGAGAACTCAAAAACTCCGGCGGCGCTTCGCCCTTCCTAGCGGCACCGAGGATTTGCATCACCTCAACAATACCTCTAGGATCGTAACCAGCTTCGGTCATAAACCGAAAACCGAGCCGATCGCTCTCAAGTTCATCGGATCTACCGTACCGCAAACCGACAACTTGATTGACAGCTTGAGCAATTAATGCTGCCTGCTGCCCGCCCCCGCGATCGTCGCTAGTAGCCACTCCAACCGCCGTTACCAAAGACCTGCCCAACTGCTGTTTTGCCAAGTGTTCCGCACCGTGACGCGCCACAACGTGACCGCTTTCGTGCCCCAGTATAGCGGCCAACTGAGCCTCGGAATTTAGCCGCCCCAGGAGTCCGGCGGTAATGAAAACTTGTCCGCCAGGTAGAGCAAAAGCATTGACAGTTTGGGCATCTCGCAGCAGGTGGAATTCAAACGGATAACCCGCTTGTTTCGCGGCCGAACCGTTGACAACTCGTGCTCCTACTCGATCGAGATACTGCTGAAGACTCTGGCTGGGATAAAGCCCCCCGTGCTGCGCGGCCATTTTATCTCGCGCCTGCAATCCCAAAACTATCTCTTGGCGGGGAGAAAGCTGCACTCGCTGTCTTTCTCCAGTTACCGGATTTTGTACGTCGTTTGTAAAATAGGTGATTGCCCCAAAAAATGCCATTAATAGCCCGATCGCGGCTCGAAATAAAAATTTATTCACAGGCTTTTACCTAAAAAGTTTAGCGATTATAATACTAGGGTGACTACTCTCTCGACATCTGTCTGAAGTATCAAGAAGGGAAAGTTGTTAGAGTTTTTTGATATAATTGGCGAACAAGGCTTTTTTTAACGAACCGCGCAGGCGCGAAGGACACGGAGGAAGAGAAGAAGAGAAGATAAGAAGGTTATAGTTATTAAATTGGTTAAACTGAGATGTTGCACCATTGTCAGCAACAGGCTTTCCGGCCTGTTCCACAAAGAATAGATTTTCTTGTGGAACAGGCATCTTGCGTCAGCAACAGGCTTTCCGGCCTGTTCCACAAAGAATAGATTTTCTTGTGGAACAGGCCGGAAAGCCTGTTCAGAAAAGGCTAATTTAGAATGGTGCAACATATGAGTTAAATCTGTTGAATCAATTACACAATCCGTTGCCGAACTTCCTTCGCAATATGTTTCAAGCTACCCGCCGCCGCCTCGCTATTTGGTACACTGCCGTTACTGCTGTATTGTTACTTGTATTCGCCACTGGTTTCTATTTCTACGTCCGCACTACTTTGATCGATCGCATTGACGACACCCTCCATCACGTTGTCGAAGTAATAGAGCGAACTCTCGTTATCGAGCCGCTAACTTTCCCTAGCACCACAGATAAAAATAAATTGCAAGTTAATATTCAAGCCAGTTTTCGAGATAGCACCGATGCTGTAGAAGACGACCATATTGATTTAGAATGGTTCAGTCCTACGGGCGAATTGCTGTGGTCTACTTTATCGGAACCGCTGAATATTCCCATTCACGCTAATCGCACCGGCGAAACAGTTTGGATAATTAATAATAAGTTGCAGTTTGAGGGCACAAATCAGGCCGAAGAAAGTTGGGCAACGGGCAATGTACGGGATGTCACGGATTTAATGGATAGAGAGAAGAGGGATTTAACCGCAGAGGCGCAGAGGGCGCAGAGGGGAGAAAGAAGAGATTTTGATGGCGGTTTGAATGCAGGTTGGCAGGAAAATCTAAATTTAGGTAGTGAAAAGTCTATTGCACAAAATACAAATCGCGTTTCTACTAAACCAATTAGCATTCGGACAACTCAAAACTATTCCCTCAGACAAGTAACGCAGCGAGTACAAATCGGCCGCCAAGTTCTGGGATATTTGCGAGTCAGCCATCCTTGGTTTGAAGTGACAAAACCCATCCGCCAATTAATTCTCGATTTGATTTTGGGCGCGAGTTTAACTCTAATTTGCGTGGCGGCTATTGGCTGGCTGCTGTCGGGATTGGCGATGGCACCGATTCGGGAGTCTTACGGGCGTCTCAAACAGTTTACCGCTGATGCTTCTCACGAACTCAGAAATCCGATCGCCACTATTCAAACTAACGTCCAAGTAGCTTTGGCGGAACCGGATATCGAACCGCAGCAGCATCAACAGCTACAAGTTATCGAACGCCTAACGCGGCGTTTGGGGCGCTTGGTTGATGATTTGCTGTTTTTAGCCAGACAAGACAGCGGTATCGTTCAGCAGCAGTGGATTGAGGTTCCCCTCGATGCTTTGCTGATGGAGGTAATTGAAGAACAACAGGCGATCGCCACTACCCAAAATCTCTCTCTTTCTTTGGAAATTGTCGATCTGCCCAACGCTGAGGACAACTTTACACTGTTGGGCGACTGGGATCAATTAGCCCGACTGTTTACCAATATCGTCAGCAACGCCGTGCAGTACACGCCCTCTGCCGGCGAAATTGAAGTAGAATTGCAACTTGCAGCTAAAAACAAAAGAAATTCGCCGATGTTAAATCCAGCGCTGCAAATCAAAGTAACAGACACCGGCATCGGGATTTCCGCAGAAGCCCTGCCGCATTTGTTCGATCGATTCTACCGCGTAGATCCCGCCCGAACCCACCGCAGCGCCGCAGGTTCCGGTTTAGGATTAGCAATCGCCAAAGCAATTGTCGAAAATCACCGCGGCCAAATCCGCATTGACAGCCAAGTCGATCGAGGTACCGCCGTTACCGTCACCCTCCCCGCCCACAAATCAGAAGCATCCCACCTCTAAAACTTCCCCTCCTCCTCTGCGCCCTCTGCGCCCTCTGCGGTTAAAAAAAATCTCCCCCTCAAGCCTGATTCTTCTTACCTCGCGCCCAAACCAAGCTATTAAAATTCAATTCCCGCATAGATTAACATGAACTGTGTTGGACAACCTCGATCGAACTTGTGAGGAGTTATTTATGTTTCGCCACAATCTACCGTTTAAAAAAATCAGCTTGCTAGCAGCCACCTGCGGAGGTTTACTCGTTAGTATCGCAACACTTTCCCAGGCCGGCGGCCCACCGCCCCAACAAGGAAAACCCGTTTCCCAACCCGCAGAGACTCCCGCAGCCACTGAAGAACCCGTCAGCGAACCAACTCCGGCTGCGAGTCCGGGCCTCAGCGGGATGCCCTCTACACCAACAGACGCGCCTGCCCGCTTCCCGATGCCCAGTGCGCGAGTTACGCCTGCCGAAGGCATGATAGTAATTAAACTGGTGAATACCACCAATGCTGTCATCAATTATCAAATCGTAGGCGTGACCCAGCCGCGCACTCTGGGCGAACAATCGGAAATTTTGCTGAAAACCATCCAAGTACCAATCACCCTCACTTACCAGCGCCCAGACGGCGGATTGCTGCTGGTTCGCCCCCAAGCAACCGCGACGCCGGGAATGTTGCAAGTCAGTTTCGGGGCGACAACTGAGTTGGACGCTGATACAAAATCGCTGCAAATTCAGGAAGATGGCAAGGTAGTTTTGAATTAGTTTAACGGTTGACTGTTGACTGTTGACTGTTGACTGTTGACTGTTGACTGTTGACTGTTGACTGTTGACTGTTGACTGTTGACT